>CBDUEX010000312.1:0-3081 GCA_965366305.1 uncultured Bacteroidia bacterium
AGAAGTGGTGCTTACGGGTGTTAATTTAGGTGACTTTGGTGCAGACCAAGATTATGCAGAAACCTTCTACGACTTAATTCTTGAATTGGATAAGATTGAAGGGATTGATCGTTACCGAATAAGTAGCATTGAACCCAATTTGCTTAGCAATGAAATTATAGACTTTGTAGCTGTAAGTGAAAAATTTGTACCTCATTTTCATATTCCTTTGCAAAGTGGAGATGATGAAATTCTCACCAAGATGCGTAGGAAATACCTCAGCCAGTTGTATGTAGATCGCATTGCTCGTATTAAGAAACAAATGCCCAATTGCTGCATTGGGGTTGATGTAATCGTTGGCTTCCCGGGAGAAACAGAAGAACATTTTTTAAACACCTATAACTTTCTTAACGAGTTGGATGTGAGCTATTTGCACGTATTCCCATACTCTGAACGTAACAACACCACTGCTAAAAAATCACCCAACAAGGTAATGAAGGCTCAGAAAACTGAACGAGCTCAACGCCTACGAATATTGTCTGAAAAGAAAAAGCGATTTTTCTATGAGTCACAATTGGGAAGAACAATGAATGTTTTGTGGGAAGATGAACAACAAGGAGAAATGATGCAAGGCTTCTCTGAAAACTATATTCGATTTGAAGCCTCTTTTGATGCTTCCAAAGTAAATACCATTGAAGTAATCAATTTTGATAAAATCAATGAAAGCGGCTTGGCAAAAGCAAGTTTAAAAGAACATTTGCAATAATCCGTTGAACGAATCTGAATGCACATTTACCCAATGGAAATTTATGGTTCAAACAAAATAACGTAATTCGCACCATCGTAATTCGTAAACACAAATAGAACTAATAACTTACATATATGTACCCAACGCTCTATCACGCTATTAAAGACATTTTTGGATGGGATATTCCAGCACTTAAAATCGTAATGATGTTTGGGTTTTTTGTGGCACTCGGATTTTTAGCCGCCAACTGGGCCATGACTTCTGAGCTAAAACGACGGGAGAAAAATGGTGAAGTGAAGCCATTTAGAAAACCGGTTTATCCGCCAAATCCAACTTGGGAATATATTCAAAGCGGAATACTAGGATTCTTATTTGGGTTTAAGCTGATTTACATGTTTACCAACCTCAATTCTGTGGTAGATAATCCTCAAGAGTTTTTAATTTCATTTCAAGGTTCTTGGTTATTTGGGATTTTAGCAACAATTGGTTTCATCGGTTTTAAGTACTATCAATTAAAGAAATTGCCACAAATAGAAGAAGGAGCTACTCAGCTTTTTCATCCGTATATGATGATGGGTAATCTTACTTTGATTGCAGCAGCAGCTGGATTTGCAGGTGCAAAGTTGTTTCATCATTTAGAGCATTTTTCAGATTTGGTTAAAGATCCGATGGTGATTTTTGAAGATATCTTTAGCGGATTAACCTTCTTTGGAGGCTTAATAGCTGGTGGTGCTGCAGTATTGTGGTATGCCAATAAACACGGTGTTAAATGGAGAACGATGTTAGATGTTGGTGGTCCTGCAATGATGTTGTCTTATGGAGTTGGTAGAATGGGTTGCCACACCAGTGGAGATGGAGACTGGGGGATTGAAAATTTAGCTCCTAAACCAGATTGGTTGAGTTGGTTACCCGATTGGGCATGGGCGTATGATTATCCAAATAATGTTCATGGCTGGGTGCTTGAAAATCCGGTGTGGCCTACACCGTTGTACGAAGTGGTTATGGCGTTAATCATTTTTGGCATTTTATGGGCCATTCGTAAAAAGCCATTCCCTGCAGGAGTATTGTTTTCCATCTATTTGATATTTGCTGGTATCGAACGTTTCTTGATTGAAAAAATACGGGTGAATCCAGACCAATTCGAAGGCCTCTCTTTTACTCAAGCCGAAATAATTTCAAGTGTAATGGTACTGCTTGGAATTGCGGGAATCGTTCTGTTTTATAGAGCAGAAGGCAAAAAAAAGCCACTTCAAGATGAAGCGGCTTAATAAAAAATAACGTTAAAGCTTATTCTTCTGAGTCAATTTCTTCCTCAGCTTCCTTCGCTTTTTTCTTCGCTTTTTCAGCTTTATCTTTTGCTTGCTTTACTCGCTTTTCTGCTTGATTAATCTTTTCCTCTTTTTCCTTGTATTCTTCGTCTGAGATCTCTCCAGCTTCTTTTTGCTTTTTGATCTTATCCTTAGCTTTCTTTATCTTTTCGTTTGCTTCGTCTTGAGCATTCTCTGATTTTTCAGCTTTCTCTTCTACTTCTTTGGCTTTTGATTTTGTTTTGTTTTTAGCCGCTTCAGCAGTTGCTTGACCAAAATCTCGTCCTTCTAAATCGCCTTTATTCTGACCTTTACGATTCCCTTGATTCTCTGATTTAACTTTCTTGTCTTTTTTGACCTTATCAGATTTGTCATCATCATCGTCATCATCATCGTCGTCGTCATCATCTTCGCCGTCATCGTTGTCATTTTCTTTACCGTTCTTGTCGTCGTTATCATCGTCATCTTCTTCAGAGTCGTCTCCTTCATCATTCTTTTTGTCTTTCTTTGGTTTTCTCTGATCTTTTTGACCTTTAACTTTATCGCTCATGTCTTCTTCCATTTCTTCCATTTCATCCTCCACATCGTCTTTTGAACTTTCAACATCTTTGCTTTGTTTTTCAAGCTTTTCCTGCTTTTCAAGTTTTTTCGCTTGACCTTTTCCTTTGCTTTGAGCCATTGCTGTTAATCCGAACAACAAAAAGGCAATTAATACTATATTCTTCATAATTCTTCTTCTAATATATCATCTAATAAGCTATCAACATCGTGTGTCATATCTTCTGTTTCTGCTTCCAATTCTTCAGCAGTTTCATTTAATTCTTCTTCAAGATTTTCCATCTCAATAGTTTCGGTTTCATACTTCTTGTTGGAAGTAGAGCAGCTGGTTATCGCAAATAGTGCGAAACAGCCAATTAATAATAAATACTTCATGGTTTTGTTTAGACGTGTTATTTTTCAAAAGTAACATAAGTGAATAGAGATTAGAAGACTTATTTTAGCAGCAAATATTTATTCATGTTTAGAATTTTAATTTTTGGCTTCACC
>CBDUEX010000313.1:0-3071 GCA_965366305.1 uncultured Bacteroidia bacterium
ATATGTTAATAGATCCATTGGTAAAACATTGGGTAGACGGACTAGAAGATAGCCAGCTTGTGCTAGTTAAGTAGGAAAACGGATTAAATTTTAGGGTTTAGTTTTTTAGGTCTAAGGATTTAATAGTTAGAAGGCAGAGGAAGGATGATGTAGGATGTTAGAAGACAGAAGCCAGTTGAGAGAAGGCAGAGGAAGGAAGATGTAGGATTTAAGATGTAGGACTGTTGATTTAGGATGTAAGACGGGTGATTTAGGATGTAGGACTGTTGGCAGAACCAATAACTAATAACTGTCAACTAATAACTAAGCCCTACTCCACCCAGTCTGCAATGAACATATTCGTTTCGTGGGTTCCTCCATTATTTCTGTTACTAGAGAATACCAACTTCGTACCATCTGGAGAAAACATGGGGAAACTGTCAAAAACACTGTCGTAGGTGATTTGTTCTAATCCACTGCCATCTAAATTAATCATAAAAAGATTAAACTGAGGTCTTCCTCCTTCTTTACTGCTTTTATGATTGGAACAAAAGATAATCTTCTCACCGCTTGGGTGAAAAAACGGTGCCCAATTTGCATTACCTAAGTCTGTAATTTTGGTCAATTCTGAACCATCTACATTGCACACGTACAATTCCATTTCCGTTGGCTGAACCAAGTTTTCTGCAAGTAGATCTTTGTATTCCTTGATATCTGCTTCTGTTTTAGGTCTTGATGATCTGAAAATTAATTTAGTTCCATCCGGAGAAAAGAATGCCCCGCCGTCGTAACCCAAATCATGCGTTACTTGTTGTACATTACTTCCATCAATATTCATAGTAAACAGCTCTAAATCGCCCGTTCTAGTACTTGTGAATACGATCTTATCTCCTTTTGGAGAAACAGTCGCTTATGCATCGTAACCTTCTCTATCCGTTAACTTCTGAACAATATTTCCTTTTAAATCAGCTGTATAAATTTCGAATTCAGGATAAATAGGCCAAACATATTTTTCACCATGAGGTGGTTCTGGCGGACAAGCATCTCCCCCTTCGTGAGTACTCGCATAAATGATAGTACTATCACCTGGCATAAAATAGCTACAGGTGGTTCTACCCTTTCCTGTACTCACTAATTGCGGTATCTCATTCTTCCAAGTTTGATTAATGCCAGTGACATAAATTTGATCACACGGTGCATTCCAAGCAGGATTTTTTGCTTGAAAAACCAATTTAGTGCCATCAAAACTGAAATATGCTTCGGCATTGTCGCCACCAAAAGTTAGTTGCTTAATATTCGCTAAATGCTTCTCTTCACTGTAATGCAATGAATCAACCACTTTAGTTGCTCCTGAATAACCATCTTCTGCTTCTTTAGAAGATGAAGTACACGATGCAGCGAATGCAATAATTCCAATTAGTAATACGATTGTTTTGTTCATTAATGTTATTTCTATAAGAGTTTATATTCAAATGTAGGATGTCCTGAAACCCCTTTGTTATTATAAAAGTTCACAAATCTAAGTTTGTATTTGAACCCAGCATCTGTTTTTATTAGGTACGATTTATCTTGATCTATTTCGTATGCTCCTTTATCTAAACTGTATGTTTTCCAATCCCAACCTATAGCGTTTTTCTTATTTGCGTCAAAGTTTGCAGTATCAAAATCGTTGGGAGTAATTTCTTCAAAGTTAATTTCAGTGGCAACGGCTGAGGCACTGCCAAGCAAAGCTCCTAACACCAAATAATCTGCTTCCTCATCTCCTATCACAACAAATTCGGTATACTTACCAAAAGCGACGTCGTATTCACTCTCAAATGGAAGATCCACCTTCATTTTAGTAGCGATGTGGTAATAAAACTCGCTTCCTGTAATTGTTTCTACTAACTCATAAGCAGATTCTATTGGACCATATTGAATTTTATAATCTGCTCCATCTTGAGATATTTTTAACTTTATAACACCCAGTGAATTAAATTCAGAATCAAAACCCATATCCAAAACATAAGTAGTGTCTAAATCTATTTCCCACATGCGTTGCGGATTCTTATCGGTTAAGTAGTCAAAAGACAAACCTATGGTATCCAACTGATTGTGCCATTCTTTGGTAAATGAAGCAACACGAATACTTCTAAAATAATTGATTTGAATTTTGGATGGCGTAATGTATAAATCCCATTCTTCAGGATTTGCTTTTGCTACCAATTTATCTTGTTCTAATGAATAAAAATTAACCTCCGTTCTACTTTCACCAGCATCCAATTCAACCGATAAATTCAAACGAGGTTTTGGCTCAATTGGATCTTCCTTAGAAAAACATGCTGCAAGGAAAAGCGATATTATTATAACAAGGCTACTTTTTAAATTCATACTTTACACTTATAAAAATTGTTCGTCCCGGGCTTATTGAAACAAAAGTAGTTGATGGCGTGTGTGCCCCAACTTCTGTTGTCTGCGAATTCACATTCACTACTCCAAAAAGATTGCGAGTACCTGCAGTAATTCTTAGTTTATTTTTAAGTAAAGACTGACTCACTGTAAAATCCATCATAGTGTAGGCATCTTGCTTTTGAACTGTTGTAGAACTTGTAGCAGTATCAGAAAACACGCGTGATATTTTACCAATGTAGTTGTAAAACACATTGAAGGTTGTCTTTGTCTTTTTAATGGTATAACTGGGTTGAACTACTAATTGTGGTGAGAAATTATATTTTCTAGCTTCTCCACTTACTCCGTTGTAAATTCCGATGTGACTGTAATTCAAATTCACACCCAAATTTTTGTATTTAATCTTTTGGCCAAACTCCCCTCCAACCGATTCATAAACGCCAATATTACCGTAACGAGCACTTGTAGGCCCGGTAACCAACAGTTCTATTTTGTTATCTATGTGATTAAAAAATCCATCAATATTGCTCGAAAACTCCACTTGTTTCACCTTAAAATACTTAGTATAGGTTGCGGTTAAGGAATGAGAGGTTTCGCTCATCAAACTACTATCCCCAAACACCTCGTGGCGACTATCACTAAAATCTAAGTACAATTCTTTCAGAGATGGAGCTCTAAAACCCTTACCATATGCCAGTTTGATT
>CBDUEX010000314.1:0-3057 GCA_965366305.1 uncultured Bacteroidia bacterium
CATGATTACAACAAGCTTAGCACTATTTTGAAGTACACACTGTTTACTGGAGTCTTATCAATTTTGTTTTTCTGATGCAACTGTTATTAGGATCTAATTCACCACGAAGAAATGAGCTTCTTAAGCAAATGGGCTTTGACTTTAAAAAAGTGTCAATTCACTGTGAAGAAACTTTTGAAGGTATACAAACCCGAGAAGTAGCCAAGTTTCTCGCTGAAAAAAAATCAAAAGCATACGCTCAACTTCAAATCAATGAATTGTTGATTACCGCAGATACTGTAGTAGTTTTAGGTAATCAAATATTAAACAAGCCGGCATCGTCTCTTGAAGCTACACAAATGTTAACTCAATTAAGCGGCAAACCACATCAGGTAATTACAGGAGTATGTTTACGTACATTGGATAAAACAATTTCTTTTGATGTGCTAACTGAAGTTGTGATGGATAATATGTCCAATCAAGAAATAGATTATTATGTACGTAAGTACCAACCTTTTGATAAAGCAGGAAGTTATGGCATACAAGAATGGTTGGGGTTAACCAAGATAGCTTCAATTATTGGATGCTTTTATAATGTGGTAGGATTGCCTTGTAATGAGCTCTATAAACGTTTAATTAATGATTTTAACATTTCGCTATAGTCTAGTATTAATGCTTTTAATTGGGTGCTTAAATTTAAGTGCACAAGACAAATCACTGGGTTTGAGAGGAGCGATTGAAACCAATTATACGGGAATTAATACCGCACTTACCGGCGTTTATCAGTTCAATAATCATGCGATTGAGTTGGGTGTAAATTACAATCTGTCTGATGGGTTTAGCAACAGTCCAGTAATAGGCCAAAGTGTATCTTATCACTATAAAGTTGCAGAAAGAAATAACCTTAGTTCGTCTATTGGCCTGGAATATCGCAGGCAAAAACCCATTAAAATCGTAAACATTCAATTAGTAATGATTTCAATGGGAATGGAATATCGCTTTACAGATCATATTTTGGCCCACTCCAAATTGGGTTATGGATTAGCTTCAGAACGAGCTTTATCAGCCCAAAGCTTCAGTCAATCAAATATTTTAACGGGATTTATTCAATTGGGATGCGGATATCAGTTTTAATTTTTGCATTCTTTTGCGTTGTACTTGCAGCATGCAATAAAACATCGACTTCGCCTAACAATGTGCTGATCTATGGGCATGGAGCCTTAGGTTTTGATGTGTTAAATGCGGCATATGCTCCCAATACTATTCCCAGTAGTCAATTGGCCTTAGATCTCTATAATTTAGATGGAATTGAAATCGACCTTCAATATACCAAAGAAGGAGATATTGTATTATTCCATGATAATTTCTTGGAGAAATCAACTGCATGTAAGGGCATGATTAATAACGTAAGCTTAGATAGTGCTTGCAAGTGCACTTACCGTAAGGAGTTTAATAACAGTTACAAGAACAATATTATTAGCTTAGATAGTTTCTTAAGCCATTATTCAAAACATTGGAAGGATAAGCGGATAAGTTTTAATATTCAAGGTAGTTTTAATATTCCTTTTTCAATTGATACATTGGCTTCACGCTTTGTAAAAAAGTTAAGCAAATATGGGGTAGGAGCGTATGGGTCTGTTGAATGTGGAAGCATTTTTTTCTTAGAAAAGGTAAAATACTATGATCCAACAAGATTGTGTTATGCGGTGGGAGCTCAAAAAGAAGACTTTATCGATGAGATTTTAACAGCGAAGCTTGATGGAATTGTTTGCCGTTTTTCGGAATCGGATGAAGCACTGCAACAAGTATTGGTTGATAGCGGTAAGCAAATTACTTATTACGATTTAAAAATAAAACGTGATTATAACGATGCAAATTGGAATGGGGTCACCAGTCTTCAAACCGATAACCCCATCATCTCGCTAAAATATTTTGGACGTGATTAACTTACATTGAAGTTGTAAAGTTGCTTGTAATCAGCTAGTTCTTCACGTAATTTTCTTCTTGCTACAAAAATTCTTGTTTTAACCGTACCAATTGGAATGTTTAGTTTTTCTGCAATTTCATGGTACTTATAACCCAAGGTATTCATTTCAAATGTAATACGTAAGTCTTTAGGCAAGGTATCAATTGCTCGCTCTAAATCCTGGCGAATAAACTTCACTTCACCGTCGTTGTAGGTGTTGTATGTTTTGGCAGAGTCAATAATGTATTGCTCTTCTTGCGTATCCATAAAGGTATTTCGCTTTGTGTTTCTTCTATAATTATTGATGAAGCTATTTCTCATGATAGTCATCATCCATCCTTTTAGATTAGTGCCTGTTTTAAATTTAGAAGAATACGTCAACGATTTTAAGAAAGTTTCTTGCACTAAATCGTTTGCGTCATCCATATTTTGAGTGAGTTGTAACGCATAATTTCTAAGGATGTCTTTGTGATTTTGTATTTGAGTTCCGAATTCGATAGTTGTCATAATGTTCAATGTTATGGTTCAAATGTATAACAATTAAATGTATATACAAATTAAATTGTTTAACAATTAGTCAATTTATTTAAACACAACTATATCTGTCTGTAAATCAGTATTTAAGCTACCTATAAGTAATGCTTATATGCGTATAGATTGAAGTTTTAATAGGAAATTTGACATAATTTCATTTAAATTTTTGTAACAAATTTTAAAAACAGATGTTTGTTGTAGTAATGATTACATCTGTTAGCAGAGTAGAGCGTTTTAATGCTGCTCATCGACTATATAATCCCAAATGGAGCAACGAGAAAAACGATGCTGTATTTGGACTTTGTAATAACCCCAACTTTCATGGCCATAATTATAAGTTGATTGTTAAGGTAACGGGAGAAGTGGATCAAGAAACAGGATTTTTGATTGATTTAAAAGACTTGAAATCGATTATTAGAACTGAGATACACGATAAGTTTGATCATCGAAATTTAAATTTGGATATCCCTGAATTTAAAGACTTAAATCCAACCGCAGAAAATATCGCTTATGTTATTTGGCACAAGCTACGTGAGGCAATAGATAGCAAACTAGAATTAAAAGTAACACTTTTTGAA
>CBDUEX010000315.1:0-3030 GCA_965366305.1 uncultured Bacteroidia bacterium
TACCAAAGAATCCACTGAGCAAAGTATTCGAAATGCATTCAAAGCACGAAAATCGCCAGAAAGATTCAGCGGATTGCCTTCTCAAAAGTATTATGGACTTAAAATTTTCACAATTGCCATAGTTTTAGGTTTTGTTTTCTACAAAGTTTTGAATTCTAATTTAATCGAAATTATCTTCGGGCACTTGAACAAGTGATGTCGGGATTAATTCAACTATTACCAGAAAGTACAGCCAATCAAATTGCCGCAGGAGAGGTAGTTCAAAGACCAGCGTCTGTTGCCAAAGAGTTGTTGGAAAATGCCGTAGATGCGGGAGCAACACGAATAAAGCTGTATATAAAGAATGGAGGCTGCACTCATGTTCAAATAGACGATAACGGCACAGGAATGAACGCTTTTGATGCACGCATGTGCTGGGAGAGGCATGCTACTTCTAAAATAACCAAAGCCGAAGACTTGTATAATCTTCATACGTTGGGTTTTCGAGGAGAGGCCTTAGCGAGTATTGCTTCGGTTTCTGAAGTTGAGATGAAAACAAAAACTGCGGAGGAAAATGTTGGAACACGATTGGTTATTAACGCTGGAAAGGTGTTGGTACAAGAAAACGTAGCTTGTACAGACGGAACATCCATCACAGTTAAAAACTTATTTTATAATATTCCAGCTCGAAAGAATTTTTTAAAAAGCATCGCAGTTGAAACCAAACACGTTTTCGAAGAATTTCAGCGAATAGCCTTAGCATATCCAAACATTTCATTTGAGTATTACAATCAAGGGAGTTTGGTATCTAAACTAACTGAAGGGAGTTTGAAACAACGAATCGCAGCATTGTTTTCTGTTAAAGAGGAAACGTTAATTGACACCAGTGAACAAACTGAAATTGTAGGAATAACAGGTTATATCGGCTCACCTAAATTAGCCAAGAGGACACGTGGAAATCAATACCTGTTTGCAAATGGTCGGTTTATTAAAGATGCTTACCTCAATCACGCAATCATTTCAGCATATGGCGGATTATTAGAAGACAAGTCCTATCCTTTTTACATTTTATTTTTGGATGTTGACCCTTCCAAGATTGATGTAAATATTCATCCAACAAAGCATGAGGTGAAATTTGAAGATGGACGGCATGTTTATACATTGTTACAATCCGTGGTTAAGAAAAATCTTGGGCAGTATTTCATTTTGCCTTCAGAAACGCAATTATCTAATGTGACTTCAAACCAGGAGTTTAGATCTAATCAATTTCCTACTACCCAACCCAACGCTCGTTTTAATCCATTTGATTCGCCTAAAGCAAGAATTCCAACCAATTGGGAGAAATTAGACGAGTTGTTAAACGCTCCTATTGAAACAAATAGACAACAAGAGTTTACACATCAAGAAGTACCAAACACAGCCATCGCAATCGATGATGTTTTTCAAGTAGAAAATGCATACTTGGCTTTAAAATACCAAGGAGAATTGTGGTTGGTGAATCAGCATAGGGCTCATGCTCAAGTGCTGTACGAAAGATACAATAGTTCACAACGCATTGCATCACAACAATTGCTTTTTCCAAGAACTATAGAATTAAGTTCTTCTGAATTTAACTTGTATCTTGATATGCAAGATGAGATTAATAGCTTGGGATTTGATACCAGTGAGTTTGGAAAAAATACCATTATAATAAATGGCCTACCAGCCGAATTATCAAAAAGTGATGGGGCTGATGTTGTGGTTCAAATATTAAATGATTTTAGTACCGATTTACAAAAATTAAGTGTTTCTAAAAAAGAAGCATTGCGATTAGCTACCGCTAGGCATGCTGCCATTAAGGCAGGAACAGTGTTGACTCTTGCTGAGATGCAACGCCTAATGTCTGACTTATTACATTGCAAGGAGTATACAAATACCACAAATGGCAAGCGAATTATAATGAAGCTAACAAAAAGCAGTTTGGAACGTTTTTTTCAATAAAGGAAGTAATGCAATTTAGAAGCAACCAGTTTAACATACCAGAAGTAACTAAAAACATAATTATTATTAATGTTTTACTTTTTTTGGCAACGTTAGCTTTACCAAGAATAGGCATTAATCTTACAGAGCTTTTTGGGATGTTTTACTTTGAGTCGAATCATTTTAAAATTTGGCAACCTCTAACCCATGTTTTTATGCATGGGAGTTTTATGCATATCTTGTTTAACATGTGGGGTGTTTGGATGTTTGGTGCCCGGTTGGAACAAATGTGGGGCCCAAAACGATTTTTAAATTTTTATCTGATTACAGCAGCAGGGGCATTTCTACTGCATTTTTTAATTGTGTATTTCCAGATCCAACAAGTATTACCTCATGTGTCAGCAGAAGATCTTCAAATGGTCTTGAACGAAGGAAGAGGGATTATTCGTGAAGGTAATAACTATAAGGGTTATTTAGGAAACTTGAATGCCTTTCTTAACGTACCTGTAGTAGGTGCTTCTGGAGCATTGTTTGGGATATTGGTTGCGTTTGCAATGTACTGGCCAAATACAGAGTTGTATATCATGTTTATACCCATGCCCATAAAAGCAAAGTATGCGGTTTTAGGTTATGCAGCGTTTGAATTATTTTCAGGAATCAGTGGATTTATGCCTGGGATAGCCCATTTTGCCCATTTAGGCGGTGCATTATTTGGATTTTTGTTGGTTAAGTATTGGAATAGAAATAATCGTAGTACGTTATATTAACCATGACATTCACTGAGAAAATAAAATACGAATTCAACAAAGGAGATTCTGCTGTTAGGCAGATTATCATAGTGAATTTGGCAGTATTTATTTTTACCATATTGGTAGGTGTAATAGCAAAAATTTCGGGATTCAATTCGAAGGATTTACTACAATATTTCTACCTACCTTCTAACCTAAGCCAGCTGGTAATAAGACCCTGGACAATTGTAACAAACATTTTTTTTCATCAAGGTTTTTGGCACATATTGATGAATATGATTTTGCTGTATTTCTTAGGTAGAATTTTAGAAGATTTTCTGTCGAATAAGCAAATGTGGCAGTT
>CBDUEX010000316.1:0-3025 GCA_965366305.1 uncultured Bacteroidia bacterium
ATTCCTCGGTGGGGAAGTCAAAAGTTTGGTCTATTAAATCGGAGTATTTATTTTTCAATGTACTTTAAATAAGGACGCAAATTAATGCAATTATGTTATTTGTATAAAAATTAAAATTACTAAGTTTTATCACCATAGAATATCCAATCGATGCCCAAAACTAATAATTAGGGAACCGATGCACACCGCAAAAGCGAAGAGTAAAAGAATATTCTTGTTCTTGCCAAAATACGATGCAGTTACAAAGAGAATATTTAAGACTACCGGCACATAAGTGAGCGGCGAAAACCCAATTCGTTTTACATACCAATAATTGAATTGATTATTGCAACCATCATTGGGAATCAGCCCTATAAAACCAATTATAAGCAGACTTACAATGGCTCCCTTAGCATACTTCTTATAGTATAAAAAACTGAGAAGTATAGGAGCAACAAGCAGCATCCATCGCAAAGCTGTACTTACTGGATAGGCTGCAATAAGAATGATGCCTTTATAGCAAACTGGGCTCACACAAATGATTGCTAGTGGTATGGAAAGCCAGAGCCAAAAATCTTTAAGATGAAAATTTACAGTTGGTGTTTTTAAATTAGAAGTACACCACCAATACAATGGGATAATGGCAGTACCTGCTGTAAAAAAGAGAATATTGAACCAAATGGGAAATTGTGCATTTCTAAAAACCTCATGTGCATGGCCAATATCCCACAAACATTTTAACCATAGCAAGGCAACAATTACAAACAGTGTTCGGTAAAGAATTACGATGGTTTTCATTTAAATTCAAATGTAGAAAGAAATAATTTGGAAAGAAATTACTGAATTTTTGAGTTACCATTTTTAAAATGTTCGTCTATACTATATCATGACGAGACCCTTTTCATACAACAGGATTTTAAAGATGTTAACTTTATGTATGACTGCTGTGGCAATTCTACTTGTATTGACTCTAATTTTTCTTTGAAAGCTAACGCCAAATTTTAGTTGGTAATAGCCTCTCTTATCAATCTAATTGCTACCTTCGCAAACTTCAATTTTTGTATACTATTAGCAGTCAAGATACCATAAAAATTATTGGTGCCAGAGAGCACAATTTAAAGAATATCGATTTAGAAATTCCTAGACATAAACTTGTGGTATTCACCGGTTTAAGTGGCAGTGGAAAATCAAGTTTGGCATTTGATACGCTTTTTGCTGAAGGGCAACGAAGATATATGGAAACATTCTCAGCTTATGCTCGTCAGTTTGTTGGAAATATGAAGCGTCCTGACGTTGACAAAATTGAAGGATTGAGTCCTGTAATTGCTATCGAACAAAAAACAGTTAGCAAGAATCCTCGAAGCACTGTTGGTACAATTACGGAAGTATACGATTTTCTTCGATTGTTATTCGCTAGAGCAGGTGAAGCTTATTCTCACATCAGTGGAAATAAGATGATCAGTTATACTGAACAGGAAATTATAAATGCCATCAACGACAAATTTAGCCTTCAAAAAATGGTCATTTTGTCTCCTTTGGTTAAAGGGAGAAAAGGTCATTATAGAGAAGTGTTTGAACAATATCGAAAACGAGGATTTACCAAAGTATGGGTGGATGGTGAACTCATGGATATTGAACCTGGAATGCAACTCGACCGGTATAAGATTCACGATATTGATTTAGTAATTGACCGAATTACACCTGAAGATGCTGGAAGTATGCGAGTAACAGACTCCGTTCGGTCGGCAATCAAGTTGGGACGAGGGATAGTTTCAATTCTAAATCCAGACACCAATGAATTAACGCATTTTAGTAAGTACTTGATGGATCCTGAAACGGGATTGTCTTACAACGAACCGCAGCCAAATCTGTTTTCGTTTAATTCACCTTATGGTGCATGTGCTACTTGCAATGGTTTAGGAACTTCATCTGATATTTTAATCGAAGACCTAATTCCAAACCATAAATTAAGCATCAATAAAGGTGGTTTAGCTCCTTTGGGAGAAATAAAAGACAATTGGACATTTACTCAACTTAAAGCGATGAGCAAAAAGTTGAAATTTAGCATGTCTAAGGCGTTAAAGGATATCGACAAAGAAGTGCTGAATATTATTCTGCAAGGAACCGATGAAAAGTTTGAGGTTGAGTACCGAGGAAGTACAGGATATCAGCAAACGTATGAGACCAAGTGGAAGGGATTAATTCCTTCTTTAATGGAAGCATACCATGAGAAAGATTATGGAACGCTTAGCAAGTGGGCAGAAGAGTTTATGACGGTGATTGAATGCCCTGCATGTAATGGTGGCAGATTGAATAAAGAAGCTCTTTCTTATAAAATTGGAGAAGTAAATATAGCGGATTTAAGCAATAAAAGTATTGGGGAATTGCACCAGTGGTTAAAAGATATCGAAGCAACGATGAGTGCTAGACAATTAACCATTGCAAGTGAAGTCTTAAAAGAAATTCGAGAACGCGTTCAGTTTTTAGTGGATGTTGGATTGCCTTATTTAGCTTTAAATAATTCTGCTAAAACATTAAGTGGGGGTGAAGCCCAACGTATAAGATTGGCTACTCAAATTGGTTCTCAACTAGAAGAAGTACTTTATATTTTAGATGAGCCAAGTATTGGCTTGCATCAACGTGATAATCATCGATTAATTAACTCATTAAAAGAG
Source organism: uncultured Bacteroidia bacterium (assembly GCA_965366305.1). GTDB lineage: Bacteria > Bacteroidota > Bacteroidia > NS11-12g > UBA9320 > UBA9320. Next base: position 2,655 of record CBDUEX010000316.1, read on the forward strand.
CTAAGAGATATTGGCAATTCTGTAATTGTAGTTGAGCACGATAAGGACATGATAATCGAAAGTGATTACGTGGTAGATATCGGCCCAAAAGCAGGAAAACATGGCGGCGAAATTGTTGCACACGGGCCTTGGGAAGAAATAAAAAACAACGGCACCATGACTGCTGATTTCTTAGGCGGTCATAAGCGAATTGAAGTTCCAAAGAAAAGAAGAAAAGGCACAGGCAAAAAACTGGTGTTAAGTGGTTGCACAGGCAATAACTTAAAAAATGTAAAAGCAGAGTTTCCTCTTGGAAAACTGATTGCAGTTACTGGAGTCTCTGGGAGTGGAAAGAGTAGTCTTATCAATGAGACCTTGCATCCTATTCTTTC
>CBDUEX010000317.1:0-3023 GCA_965366305.1 uncultured Bacteroidia bacterium
TATACGGGTGTACCTATTACATTAAAGAAAATAGGTGACATTTTGACAATATGACATTTGATAATAGATTTAAGGTGGCGAGCGACTTTTTAAGTGAGGAAGATGGTTCTGAGGTGATATCTGTAATCGCTGATAGTGATTTTGAAGATGATAACAAAGGTAACTATCCAGATACCCTGCCAATTTTACCTTTACGAAATACAGTACTTTTCCCAGGTGTAGTATTTCCTGTAACCGTAGGAAGAGACAAATCAATAAAACTAATCAACGACGCATACAAAAAGGATAAAACTATTGGAGTTGTTGCACAAAAAGACCAAGGCGTTGAAGATCCTAAGCCAAACGACATCTATAAAACAGGCACGTTAGCTCACATCCTTAAACTACTTAAAATGCCCGACGGTAACATCACCGTTATTATTCAAGGGAAAAGAAAATTTGAGCTGGAAGAAATTCTAACAGAAGACCCTTACTTAACTGGAAAGGTTACCTATACTAACGAAGCTAAGGCAAAAAAGACGAAGGAAACCAATGCAATGGTTGATAGCATTCGAGATATGGCTACAAAAATTGTTGAGATATCTCCAAACCTGCCTTCTGAAGCAAACTTTGCTCTAAAAAATATTAACTCACCCAACTTCTTGGTGAATTTCATCTCGTCTAATTTAAACATTAGTACAGACGATAAACAAGAGATTCTAGAACTAGCCAATTTTAGAACTAAGGCAAATCGTGTAATTCAACATCTAGATAAAGAATTACAGATCTTAGAACTAAAAAATAAGATTCAAAGTAAGGTGAAGGTTGACTTAGATCAACAACAAAAAGAATACTTCTTACAACAACAGATAAGAGCGATTCAAGAAGAACTTGGGCACGATTCTCCAGACAAAGAAATTGAAAGTCTTAGAGCTCGAGGACTAAAGAAAAAATGGAATGATAAAGTAGGCAAGGCATTTAATAAAGAGTTAGATCGCCTAATGCGGATGAATCCCGCTACCCCTGATTATTCTGTAAGTTTAAACTATGCAGAAGCATTGTTAGAACTTCCTTGGGATGAATTTAGCAAAGACAGCTTCGATTTAGCCAATGCTCGAAAAATATTAGATGCGGACCACTTTGGACTAGAAAAAGTAAAGGATCGTATTTTAGAATACCTCGCAGTGCTTAAACTAAAAGGTGACATGAAAAGCCCTATTCTTTGTTTGTATGGCCCTCCAGGAGTTGGTAAAACCTCCCTTGGGAAGTCAGTTGCTCGAGCGATGAATAGAGAATACGTAAGAATGAGCTTGGGTGGACTCCACGACGAATCAGAACTTCGTGGTCATCGTAAAACGTATATCGGTGCAATGCCTGGTAGAATTATCCAAAGCTTAAAAAAAGCAGGTAAAAGCAATCCAGTTTTTGTATTAGATGAAATTGATAAAATTGGAAACGATTTTAGAGGTGATCCATCATCTGCATTGTTAGAAATTCTGGATCCAGAACAAAACAACGCCTTTCACGATAATTACATTGAGTTAGATTATGACTTAAGCAATGTTTTATTTATAGCAACAGCTAATCGATTAGATACCATTCAACCTGCTCTGCGAGACAGAATTGAAATCATTGAAATTTCAGGATATACCGTTGAAGAAAAAATTGGGATAGCAAAAAGACACTTGCTTCCTAAGCAAAAGAAAGAACACGGTTTAAAATCAAATCAACTTAAAATGGCCGATAAGACCATTGAAAAAGTGATTGATGAATACACACGTGAAAGTGGTGTAAGAACCTTAGACAAGCGACTAGCTCAAATCTGTAGATTCCAGGCAAAAGAAATTGTTTATGAAAACAATCCAGCTCCAACTATTAAGACGGCTCAAATAGAAACGATTCTTGGAAGAGATAAAATTGAAAAGGACCTCTACGAAAACAACGATGTTGCAGGAGTAGTTACCGGATTAGCATGGACCAGCGTTGGTGGAGACATTCTTTTCGTGGAAAGCACGTTAACCAAAGGCAAAGGCAAAATGACCTTAACAGGTCAACTTGGTGATGTAATGAAAGAAAGTGCTATAACAGCAACTACGTGGTTAAAATCCAATGCAGAAAATTACGGAATCAATCCAGAGGTCTTTGATCAATACGATATTCACATTCACTTTCCCGCTGGAGGTGTTCCTAAAGACGGACCGAGTGCTGGAGTAACTATTTTAACTTCTTTGGCTTCTTTGGTAACCCAACGTAAAGTGAAGAGCAAATTAGCTATGACTGGTGAAATCACGTTGCGTGGCAAGGTATTACCAGTGGGTGGAATCAAAGAGAAAATCTTAGCAGCAAAACGTGCCGGAATCAAGGAGATTATCATGTGCAATGCCAATAAGAAAGACATCGATGATATTAAGCCTTCTTATATTTCTGACCTTAAATTTCACTTTGTGGATCACATGAGTGAGGTGCTTGAAAAGGCATTAATGAAGCAAAAAGTGAAAGATGCGAAAACGTGGGTTATTAAAGAACCTAAGCTATAGCCCTTTCACCCATTCCACAATATCCTTAATCACTTCTCCATCTACATTGTTGGGTAAGAAATAATCGTTAGGACCAGGTTTTTCGCTGCTTGTAGGTGTAAACAAATGCGTAAGATTAGGATAGCTTTTAAGCACTACGTTTTCTTGGCTTCCAACAGCATCTGTCCAGAGTGCGAAATCTACCATCGTAATTTGGTAATCCTTCTCCCCTTGCATAATAAAAAAAGGAGTAGTGGTATTGTGTCTTACATGTTCTACAGGATTGTATGCATCTATTCCTTTCCAAAACTTACCCGGCCAATAAGCCAATAAATTCTCTGCAGAAGTAGTATCGGTGTAATTGTTTGTTCGAATGTCTTGAGCACGAGCAGTATTTAGATCAACAACTTCCTTCTCCTCATCTGTTAATACATCATCCCAATTCGTAAGGTAGTGCATTTGATATTCGATTAAATCTTCGAGCCTTCTCGCATTTGACGAAAACAAAATTGCTCCATCCACTTCTTT
>CBDUEX010000318.1:0-3013 GCA_965366305.1 uncultured Bacteroidia bacterium
CCACAACTGCAATTGCAATCTTTGGATTTTCTGCAGGTGCAAAGGCCATATATGCAGCGTGGTTTTTCCCGTGAGGATTTTGTACCGTTCCTGTTTTACCTGCAATGTTAATTCCTTTAATCGTTGACCCTACTCCTGTTCCAGATCGCGTAACTTCCAACATACCATCGATAACCGGGTCGAAATTTGATGGCGATACTTTTGTATAATGTTTCAGAAGGTATTCCTCTGGAATAGAATTAGCTCCTTCAATTTGTTTAATAACATGAGGCGTAAAATAATAACCTCTATTAGCGATGCTTGCTGCAACATTTGCCATTTGCAGAGGTGTTAAGCCTAGCTCACCTTGCCCAAATGACAACGAGATAATACTTGCGTAGTTCCATCGCCCTCTTCCTTCATGCATTCTATCGTAAAATGTTGATTCTTTTAGCCAACCAGCGTATTCTCCGGAAACATCTACACCAAGCCTACTTCCTATACCAAAACTTTTTAAATACTCTCTCCAGCTGTTGTATGCTTCTTCTGTATTTGCATACTTTTCGCTTTGCATCATATTCTTAAACGTGTTACAGTAATAAGTGTTGCAACTACTTGCAATAGAACGTTGTAAGCTTGTGCTAAATGTGTGCGGGTGACATCTAATAATTCTTCGTCCAAGGCGATAGTATCCAGGGCAACCAAAATGAGTATCTTCATTAATTGCACCATCTTGTAATCCTATGAGAGCCATCAAAGGTTTAAATGTTGAGCCTGGAGGATATGGAGCAGATACCGCTCGATTAAAAATGGGCTTTGTTGGATCTTGAATTGCGTTGCTGTAGTGTTTCGAACGATTTTGAATGTTGAAATTAGCTGGGTTGTAAAACGGACTTGATATTAATGCGAGAATCTCACCAGTCTTTGGTTCTATAGCCACTATACTCCCCATTTTATTATTTAAAAGCGATTCGCCATACTGCTGAAGTATAATATCAATGGTTAACGTTAAGTTGCTGCCATCTGTAGGTTCAACATCCAATTTGCCTTCTTTGTAAGTTCCTTTGCTTACTCCAAACTTGTCGACGTAATAATAATTTTCGCCTTTAATTCCTCTTAGGTTGTCTTCATAAAATCCTTCAACTCCTTTTTTCCCAATAAAATCCCCTTGCTCATAATACGTATCTTCTTGTTTCAATAAATCTTTTTGATTTACCTCTCCCAGATAACCTAACACATGGGCAGAGCTATTGAATTTATAGTTTCTATCTTGTCTAATCTCAAAGAAAAACCCCTTAAATTCATACAATCGTTCTTGTATTCTAGCATATAGCTGATTGGGTACATTCTTTTTAAAAACAGATTTACCTCGGTATGCTTTCTTTTTGGATTTCAGAGCCCTAACAATAAATTCATCTTTATCCATTCCCAGTAATTCACAAAAACCCATGGTATCGATATCATTTAGTTTGATGGGCACAGATACCATCAAGTCATAAACGGGTTCATTGTAAACTACCAGCTTCTTATTTCGGTCAAAAATTAATCCTCTTTGTGGGTATATTGTTTGTCGTCTAAGTGATATTTTTTCAGCAATTTGAGAATACTTATCGTCCCAAACTTGAATTTGTAATAATCGCACGATGTACAGAAGGCCAATTAAAACCACTGCAGCATAAATATAATATGACCGATAATTATTCACTCAATTTTCTGAATGTAATGTACTGAATTAGCACGATAACTAACATCGCAAATGTAGAACTTAACATACTAGTTATAAGCAATCTAATGCCATTAATTGCCCCAACACTTTCCAAACTAAAAATGTATAAATGGTAAAATAAAACCAATACAGAGGTAACATAAAAAAAGGTTCCTGCCCCAACATTTTTTATATTGAATTGGAGGTGATTGGCTTGTTGTTCTTTCAAATCTAAACTTCCTAAAATCCACATTCTTATAAGAATTAGCCATAAACAAGCACTGGCGTGAAACCCTGGTGTGGAAGCAAAAAAATCGGCTATTAAACCCAGCCCGAAAGCAATGAGCACTTGATTTATTTTGGAGACATGCAGAGGAAGCGAGATCAATAAAATTATGAAGACTTGAGGCAATAGATACGATGAAAAATCAAGGTGATTTAGCACAAATACTTGCAAGGCAAGTATAAAAACCCATTGTAAAATTTTACTCAACATCCTGAATCAATTCTTGTAGTTCGTTTGCTTTATGATTAATAATTATAAATACATATTCCAACTCCCTAAAATTGGTGGCCGTAATTATCTCCGTGTTAAAGTATTGGCTGTTAGGTTTAGTTTCAAGCTTACTTATTTTTCCAATTGGAATTCCTTTTGGAAAAAGCAATGAAGACTTTCCAGTGGTGACTGGATCTCCCACTTTAATTTCTTCTAAGCTATTGATTCCTTTTATTTTTAAACTGTATGGATTTTCGTTGTCCCAAACCAATTCTGTAAAAAACTCACTCCCGTTGATTGTAGGAATAACTTTCATGTTGGTGTTAAGCATAGACATCACGGTACTATATTCTTCGCTACTCTTGAGCACTATGCCTGCTATTCCTGTAGATGACACGACACCCATATTTTTATGGATTCCATGCTTTGTACCTTTATTTATAATAAAAACATTATTGGCTTTGTGAACCGTATTATATAAAACTTGAGCGGGAACCATGCTGTACAATGATCTTCGTGAGGAATCTCGGATTTCGATTGTATCATTTAAATAAGTAAGCACACTATTGGGAGAACTTAAGAAAATTTCGGCTACTTGGTTCTGCAGCAGTTTGTTTTGATCTTTTAAACCAATATAGTCGGTTATGTTAGAAGATGTTTGGTTTACGCTTGCAGTAATGGCTGTTGCACTGTGCGTAAAAGCTGCTTGCTGATAAGGATTTAAATTAAAGATTAAGAATGCACAAACCGTTTGCAAAAGCACAAACAGAATAAGATATAGGTTATGTTCTAAAAACGCTAATAGGCGTTGCATTAACTATTTATTGCAAAAT
>CBDUEX010000319.1:0-3008 GCA_965366305.1 uncultured Bacteroidia bacterium
CACGGTTTCGGTAACGGTAAATGCTCTTCCCAATATACAATTGAAACGAAGTATATTCTGTCAAAATTTAAATGAATACCAATTGAAGAAAGAGGTGGTGCAAAGTCCAGCCAATTTCTTAGGCACTCCATCATGGAAGTGTTTGGAATGCAATGGAAACAATTTCGACTCCATGTTAGTCGACAAATTGAATGTTGGTGGTTTAACGGATTACTGGCTCAATATCAGCGACAGCGTTTACACTCTCGCCAATCAGCACAAAGACACCATTCTTCTTGAGTTCTCTTACATCAGTGAAAAAGGCTGCACCAACCAAGACACCGTTGAAATTGAAATATGGCGAGTTCCTAAAATCATATTCTCATCACTGCGAGATTTATGTTGGGATGAAGGCGAGATTTCCTTGAACAGCTTAACCGGTGTTAACCTTACGGATGGTTACTGGTCTGTAGTCGACACACCTAATGGAGGATATGAGCCAGCTGCAGATTTAGGTGGAATTTCAACCGATACCATTAATACAACAAGGAGTGTTAAGAGTACATCCAACGATAAAAATTGGTTAATACGATACACGCATGTTGCAACTGGATGCTCGGTTTCAAACGATACTGTTTTAACTATAAATGCATCACCTGCTTTAACTCTTACTCCATTCAATCGGCAACCAGCAAATTATTGTGAAGATGAAATGGACATGGCACTTTCGGCAACTCCAGCCAATGGTTTTTGGAGCAGTTCAGACCCCAGTTCAATAATAGGTGATTCTGCTTTTAGTCCGCAAAATGTTACGTATAGGGATTCAGCCATTTGGTTTTATTACAGTTATACAAGTCCGGTTAATGGTTGCAGCAATCGTGATTCACTGGAAGCATATGTTCAGTCAGCTCCAACATTGCAAATGCCTACGGATGCCCTCAACAAAAGATCATCGAACATTGTTCAACTAAGCGATTCATTTGATATTGTGGCAGACCATTACGCCAAACTGTATTGGCTAGCTGTCGGTGCCAATAGCAATCAAGTTTTTTTAGATCCAATTGCTAACGACAAAGGCGTTGCTACATTTTCAAACCTTACGAACTTACAAGATACGTTTAAATTAGTGGTTGAAGCTGTTGGAATGGGTTCCTGTCAGTCTATTACAGGAATTCTTGATGTAATCATTTATGTAGATACCACCAGTGCTTCAAACCCAACGCTGTTAATTGCCGAAGGAGCAGAATTGTTTCCTAATCCAGCCTCTGGTGTATTTAAACTGGGGAATTTAGATCCTGAGCAATACGATGTTCACATTTTTGATAAATGGGGCAAGTATTTTGGCGTGCTAGAAGCAGATGTGCACGGCACTTACACTTGGGAAGAAAAAGGCTTTTTTGTGGTTTCTGTAGAACACAAACAATCAAAACAGCGATTTATGTTGAGGCTTCTATCTCTTTAGATTCTGTCCTAAAAAATAAGGAAGATTGAAAGGCTAAAAAAATTACTTTTGCAGCCGAATGGAGAACATCCGAAATTTTTGCATTATTGCTCACATCGATCATGGTAAAAGTACGCTGGCAGACAGACTACTTCAAACCACCGGAACAATAAGCGATAGAGATATGAAAGAGCAAACGCTAGATGATATGGACATCGAGCGTGAACGAGGGATAACGATTAAATCTCATGCCATTCAAATGAAATATACTCGCGATGGAGTAGAGTATACACTAAACCTAATTGACACACCAGGTCACGTAGATTTTAGCTACGAAGTGAGTAGAAGTATTGCGGCTTGTGAAGGAGCTCTGTTAATTGTAGATGCTGCTCAAGGAATTCAAGCTCAAACTATTTCTAATCTTTACTTAGCATTAGAACACGAATTAGAGATAATTCCAATTTTAAACAAAATGGACTTGCCCGGTGCAATGCCAGAAGAGGTAAGCGATCAAATAGAAGAATTAATTCTTTGCGATAGAGATGACATCATTCCGGCGAGTGGTAAAACTGGCTTAGGAGTCGATAAAATATTGGATGCTATCATTAATCGCGTACCACCACCTAAAGGTGATCCAAATGCACCATTAAAAGCATTGATCTTTGACTCGGTATTTAATCCGTTTAGAGGAATTATAGCATACTACAGAGTTATGGATGGTGTGCTAAAGAAAAGAGATCACATCAAATTTATGAATACGGGTAAATCGTATTATGCGGATGAGATTGGAATTCTAAAATTAAAGCAATCACCAACAGACATCGTTAAAACGGGAGATGTGGGATATATCATAAGCGGGATAAAGGAAGCGAAGGAAGTAAAGGTAGGTGATACCATCACCATTACAAACAACCCAACGGCAGAACCAATTGATGGCTTTGAAGACGTTAAACCGATGGTTTTTGCAGGTATTTATCCTGTAGATACAGAAGACTTTGAAGAATTGAGAGATTCGATGGGTAAACTGCAATTAAATGACGCAAGTTTGGTTTTTGAACCTGAATCTTCTGCAGCACTTGGTTTCGGATTTCGTTGTGGTTTCTTGGGAATGCTTCACATGGAGATTATCCAAGAGCGATTAGAGCGAGAGTTTAACATGACGGTAATTACTACCGTTCCCAACGTTAGTTATCACGCATTCTTAAAAAAGAATCCAGAAGAGGCCGTAATTGTAAATAATCCAACCGACTTACCAGAACCAAACTACTTAGATCGAGTTGAAGAACCGTATATCAATGCTCAAATAATTACAGCAGGAGATTATGTTGGTTCTATTATGACCTTGTGTATTGAAAAACGTGGAATTCTTAAGAATCAAGTTTACCTAACCAGTAACCGTGTTGAGTTATTCTTTGAAATACCAATGGCGGAAGTGGTGTTTGACTTCTACGACAAGCTTAAAAGTGTGAGTAGGGGATATGCTAGTTTTGATTATCACCCAATTGAATACAGAGAATCTAGTTTAGTGAAATTAGATATCATGCTAAACGCGAAAGTGGTTGATGCATTGTCGGCAGTAATTCACAGA
>CBDUEX010000320.1:0-2999 GCA_965366305.1 uncultured Bacteroidia bacterium
TTGCCTTCTTTGGAATTGTTTGTGCTACTGTTTGCATGTGGCTCATCATTGAATTAATCAAGCAAATTACACTATGAAACGAGTGTTTGACATATCGTTTTCGCTGGTAGCGTTGTTGGTATTCTCTGTTCCGAGCACCATCATAATCCTCTTCCTGCTCTTTAAAGAAAAGCATGCCATTTTTTTCAAACAAGAACGAATTGGCAAAGACAAACAGCCTTTTCAAATTTTAAAATTTCAATCTATGGTAGACGAAAAACCAACAGCTACTGGAAGAATTATCCGTAAAACAGGGTTGGATGAATGGCCGCAATTTATTAATGTGCTTAAAGGAGACATGAGCATTGTTGGTCCTCGAGCACTTACTCCATACGATATAGAACGATTGAACTGGGATGACGAATTTCATTCAAGCCGGTGGAATCTAAAACCTGGTATTTCAGGCTATGCACAACTTTATGGTGGACAGCATCGAAAAACTTCTTGGTTTTGGGATAAGAAATACATTCAAAACAATAATGTGCTTATGGACTTCGGTGTGTTGATTGCTTCCTTCTTGATTAACATTTTTGGCAAAACCAGCGTTCGAAGAATTCTATTTAAACGAAACGATTTAAAGTAAAAATATGAAAGTTAAAATGATATTACCTGCACTAGCAGAAGCAGAAAGTCCGTTTTGGAGACCAATCAAATACTCTCTTTTCCCTCCATTGGGTTTAGCAACATTGGCTTCTTATTTAAGCGATGATGATGAAATTGATTTGGTTGATCAACATGTAGAAAAAATTGATTTAAATGATAATCCAGATTTAGTGGTTATTCAAGTTTACATCACCAATGCTTTTCGTTCTTATCAGCTTGCCGATCATTATCGAAGTCAGGGGGCTTATGTAATTCTTGGAGGACTCCATGTTACATCCTTGCCCGAAGAAGCAGCAAAACATGCCAATTCTATCTTTATTGGTCCAGGAGAAGATACGTTTCCACAGTTTCTAAAAGATTTTAAGGCCAACAAACCCCAAAAAGTTTATCGATCTACCCAACGCAGTTTGGTGGGCATTCCTCCTATTCGTCGCGACTTAATTAAACGCAATCGTTACCTGGTTCCCAATTCAATTGTAGTAACAAGAGGGTGCCCGCACCACTGTGACTTCTGTTATAAGGATGCCTTTTTTGAAGGTGGGAAAACCTTCTACACCCAGCAAGTTGATGAAGCACTCTTAGAAATCGATCGTCTTCCCGGAAAACATCTTTATTTTTTAGATGACCACCTTCTTGGCAATGCAAAATTCGCCTCTTCATTGTTTGAAGGAATGAAAGGAATGAATCGCGTGTTCCAGGGAGCTGCAACCATCGATTCTATTCTACGAGGAAATCTAATTGAACAAGCTGCAGAAGCCGGATTGCGAAGTGTTTTTGTTGGGTTTGAAACTTTCTCACCCGAAAATCTTAATCAAAGCAATAAGAAACAAAATATCGCCAAGAGCTACGAAGATGCCGTGGCTCGACTTCATTCATTGGGAATAATGGTGAACGGAAGCTTTGTTTTCGGTTTAGATGATGATGGACCAGATGTATTTAAACGAACAGTGGATTGGGGTGTTAAAAACGGCATTACAACATCTACTTATCATGTCTTAACCCCTTATCCAGGCACACGATTGTTTCAAGATATGGAAAGCCAAGGTCGCATTTTACATCGCAATTGGGACCTCTATGATACCCGCAAGGTGGTTTATAAAACAACGAAACTTACGGCTTCAGAATTGGAAGAAGGTTACAACTGGGCTTACAAGGAATTTTACAGCTGGAGCAATATTTTCAAAGGAAGCTTCAGTCATGATTCAACCAAACACAAACTGAAACATTTAATGTATTCCGGCGGATGGAAAAAATTTGAACCGCTCTGGAACTTCATTATTAAAACCAAAGGACTTAGTAAAATGCTTCCTTTATTGGAGTCTATCCTATCTGAATCTAAAAATAACGACAATTCTTCAATCATTCACTCACCTCAAATAATATCATGATGTTTCTATTTATCTATCTTCTATTCATTCCTCCAATTATTACCATGGTGGAGTTTCTTGTATTCCTAGCTTCTGGGAAAAAGCCTATGAACGGCGTTCTTGGATTTCTACTTGATGTAATTCAAATTGTATGGTATCCGTTGATGTATATCCAAATTTTTAATAGCGGCAGTGGTCTCCAATTAATTTCTCAAGAGCCCAATTCCTATTTTTTCTTTGGCATTTTCTCAGCGATTGTGATTGGGTACTTTTTAGTTACGTATTTCAATTACGCTCTACGACCACCACTTATTATTTTTATCCTTGGGTTATTAGGATTAGGGCTCTTTATCAATTTGTATATTATGTTCAATCAAGAAACTTTTCTTTCTTTTTTTAATATCCCGATTCTGCTGCTATTTATTATGCAAATCGCATCTAACACCATTCAACTCACCACAGAAAAAAACAATTTATGAAAAATTATATTCTATCCCTTCCTATGTCACATCCGTTTAGCTTATTAAATCTGACCACCAGTTTAAAAACCATTTTTTGGGTCGCCATGTTTGGAATGGCATTTGGCCTAGTAGAAAGTGCTGTAGTGGTATACATTCGAGAGATGTATTACCCCGAAGGATTTTCTTTTCCATTGAAAGCAATCTCCACTCGGGTCATTACAACAGAACTATGGAGAGAAGCAGCTACCATTCTTATGCTCATAGCCATCGGTATTCTTGCAGGAAAAAATGCCATTCAACGGTTTGCCTATTTCTTAATCAGTTTTGCGGTTTGGGATATATTCTACTATGTCTTCTTAAAGCTTTTTATCAACTGGCCAGAATCAATTTTTACGTGGGACATCCTTTTTCTGATTCCGATTACTTGGTTTGGTCCTGTAATCACACCTGTTATTCTTTCAATGTTTATGATTGTGTTAGCACTTATGCTACTCTACAAAAACCAAAAACTGGTTCTTGTTGAATGGAT
>CBDUEX010000321.1:0-2989 GCA_965366305.1 uncultured Bacteroidia bacterium
GCTCAGATGTATTTGCTCCAATCATACTTATACCATGAGGAACATCGTAATCTTGTTCTAGGTTAGTAACATGGAAGTAAACCTTATCTCCAACTTGCACTCCTTCAATATTATCAGGAGCAAAGTGACTTCTAATTGTAGTCATATAGATATGTACTTCTTTACCTTTTCTAACCACTTTGGTATCGGCTTCGTTAGTCACCGCATAAGGATGTTTATTTTCTTCAAGCTTGAAGATTTTTTTAGAATTCTTCGCTATTAAATCAGCAGGACACCCTGCAGCATAATGCGGCTCACCAATCGTAGGGAAATCTAAAAGTAGTTCCATTTTTTCACCGCTGATGTCATATAGCTGAGCCGATTGTGTTACTTCTGGACCAGTAGGTATATATCTATCTTTGGTGATCTTGTTCATCGCTAATACATATTTACCAAATGGTTTTCTAGAGTTTCCTCCAGGAATCATTAAGTGACCCACAGAATAATACGTTGGTTTTCTATCAATTACTTCCCAAGTACCTAATTTCCATTTTACAACTTCCGAAGAAATAAAGAAGGTGGTGTAACCGTTTCCTTTACCATCAAATTCCGTGTGCAAAGGGCCTAATCCTGCTTGTTCAACACTTCCAGCATTTACTGCTTCAAAAGCTAATATTGGAATGCCATAAGCATCTCCATCAAATTTCTTATCCTTAATCGCTTTTATCATTTTACTGAACGAGTGAATGGTTAAATTGGCAGACAGCTTACCACTACCTACAATGTATTCACCACTTGGATCAACGTCACAACCGTGTGGAGATTTTGGTGTTGGCAATAAGTAAATAGCCCCCGGAACTTCAGTAGGGTCAACCACTAGAACTTCTTTTTTCATAGTTGAAGTTGCAGTGTGTGTTTCTTCACTGTAAACGTTGTGAGCGTAATTTGCAGGCATTTTTTTACCGCCTCCATTGTTCACGTATTCTTCAATTTTCTTCCAATTAATTGCAGCTATAAAATCTTTATCATTTTGAGAAGCGTTAACTTCTAACAAGGTATTTGCTTCTTCTGTATTATATGTTGTAAAGAAGAACCAACCATGAGAATCACCACGACCAGGGTGAGAAAGGTCATAGTTAAACCCAGGCATAATTATTTGAAATTTAATATCCATTCCTCCATCTTCGGGATCAACAGATATAAAAGATAACGCCCCTTTAAAATTACCTTTATAATCTTTTATTGGCATATCTCTTTGAGGTACTGGTACCGAAAAACGGGTTCCAGCAACCACATACTCTGTGTTTTCTGTCACAAAAGAAGAAGAGTGATTACCAGCACTGTTTGGAATCTCAATAATCTCAGTAGTTTCAAAAGTGGTTAAATCAATTTTTGCAATTCTAGGTGTGTTGTTACCATTGATAAACAAAAATCTACCGTCTAACTCTCCTTTTGTTTGAGAGATATCTGGGTGATGCGAATCATCCCAAGGCACAAAACCATGAGAAGTGTTTAACATTGGCTTCGTTTCTTCGTTGTAGCCATAAGCTTTTTCTGCATCTTGAGAGAATACGGGAATTACTTTAAATAATCTACCAGATGGCAAACCATATACAGCTAACTGACCACTGAAACCACCAGATATAAATGCGTAATAATCGTCATGATCTCCTGGTTTAACATAAACTTTTTCAGCAGCACTGCCAGACAATGCACCTGATTTTGACTTATTGCTGTTGTTGCAGCCCATTAGGAATGCAGAGATTAGCAATAAAACGAATGATATTTTGTGTAAATTTTTCATTAATTTATAATTTTATTTTTGGGTTTAATCTTTAGCCGGAGGAAGTAATACTTTGTCTACAACATGCACAATACCGTTACCAGCTTTAACACTAGCAATAATGTTTGCTCCGCCAATCATTGGCTTTCCATCTACTACTTCAATTTGTAGGTCTTGATTATTTGCTTGACCTAATTTTTTAAGTTTAGAGATGATATCAACACTCAAGTTTCCGGGAGTTACGTGATATTTCAAGATGTCAGCAAGTACAGCCTTATTTTCAGGCTTAACCAAGTTTTCAACTGTTCCTTCAGGTAATGCTGCAAAAGCTTCGTCCGTTGGAGCAAAAACTGTAAGTGGGCCAACATTTACCAATGCATTTTCCACTTGAGCGGCTTGCACAGCTGCAACTAATGTGGTGTGATCAGGAGAACCAATTGCAATTTCTAAGCAGTTTGGTGTAGATTCTTCGTCTGTAGCAAAAGCTTGCCCAGTACGTTCGGTGGTTTCTTCAGCAGCACTAGAGCTATCTGATGTTTCACCTGTGTTATTGCCGCAACTTGCGAGAAGTGCAGCAAAAATTGTAAGTGTGATAAGTTTTAAATATTTCATGGATTTAGTTTTTAGTTTTAAAGTGTTCTAAAGTATTCGAGCACCGAACGAGCTTCCTCTTCGGTAAGATTTTGATTTGCCATTGGTGACATATTGTACTCTACCAATAACGCTTTGGCAACGGGATCATTTGCAACCATTTCCTCAGGATTTAGAATCATGTTCATTACCCATTCTGGTGATCTTCTTTCTAATACACCTTTAGGTGCAGGACCAATGTGCTTTGCGTCTGGCTTATGACAAGCAGAACATTTGGCACTGAAAATTTCTTCTCCAGCAGCGGCCATAGTTGCGTCTACTTCAGTTCCTAAAGTTACAGACGAAATTGGACCGATGCCCTTAGAATCCATAGGGTCCACTTCATCGGCAACCATTGAAGTTGCAGGCTTTTTTGTTTCACTTTCTGAAGCATCTGAAGTTGAATTTGAATCACTTCCACAGCTATACAATGTCATTGACAGTAGAGCAATCATGCATACGTTTAAAATCTTTTTCATTGAATTTGTTATTTATTTTGTTGGTAAAATTGTCTGTTACTCTGAGTACACCCTCTCCAGCAACTACTCGCTCGGAGAGTTGCACTATGGATGTTTCTTTTAAGAATTTTATAATTTC
>CBDUEX010000322.1:0-2988 GCA_965366305.1 uncultured Bacteroidia bacterium
GGCCGATAAGTCCTTCGATCCTGCCGGTCAGGCCCGTTTCTTCCAATAATTCTCTTTGAGCAGATTTAAGAGGGGAAGAATCTATTGTTCCTCCTCCTTCACAAATTTCCCAGCTGTATTGCTTAAGCGGATAGCGATATTGTCCAACTAACCAGGTGTTGTATTCTTCATCCAGAGGGATAATGCCAATAGCAATGTAAACGAGAAGCCATTTAGGTTGTTCACGCAATAAAAATTCTGCGAACAAAGCTCCAGTCATAGTTAGAATACCAGCTAGATTAGCAATCTGAACAAATTTTGTGTACGGAACCTTAGAAATTGATTCAAGCTTAGGTTTTAACAAGGTATAGAATGCTGACAGAAGGTAGCCTAAGACGACAATAGCAATTGCAATACCGGTTGATACTCGAAATATCGTAGGATCTATGCCAAGCGGTTTAGCCATTTCAATAAATGCTTTAACGGAAATATCCCAACCTGAAAGTTTAGAGATTGCAAATCTGGAGAGTATTAGCCCCATCAGAAAATTGGTGGTTATTAAAATGATTTTCATTTCTTGGTGTGTATGTTAGAACAAAACTAACCAATCGTTTAGAAATAAAAAATAGTAGTGCAATTTTTAACTAACTATTTCTTTTTAATTAATCCAGGTATTGCATGCAGATGTTCAAAAAAGCTAACTGGAAGTGGCAGATCCGTATTGAAATTGTTGTTATTTTTTTATTCCTGCAGCCACAAACACTTCACCACCTTTAAACGTGTCGTTTAATTCGAAATTTTTCACTTTGGTTTCCATGTATTGATACAACGGACGGTTTACTTCTCCTTTTCCAATCCATTTTATAAATTGGCCTCTTAGGCTAGGCTTTTTTATGTACCAATCCATTATTACAAGTTTGCCGTTAGGCTTTAACATGTCAATTAAATTGTCAATAATCTTTTCCCATTCAGGAAATCCAGAAAGTCCTAAGTCGCACAGAATAGAATCAAATTGAAAACCCTCTTCTACATTTTTATTGATCCATTCAACATTAACTTTAGTAGCATCTTCACAAAATAGTTGAATATTATTCCAACCATTTTTTTGAATTTTCGTATTTGCTTTCGACAGCATTCCTGCAGATAAATCTATTCCAATCACATTTCCTGTGTCCTTTAAATCGTTCTGAAAATACTCAAAGTTCTGACCTGTACCACACGGAATATTAAGTATGTTTTGATTCAGATTCAACTCTAGATTTTTAATCGCCTGTTTCCTTGGTTTTTGATAGTATGAATCAGAAGAGACCCAATCATAAACTTTCGAAAATTTATCGTAGTATTTTATTGTTCTTTCTTGATTTACTGCTGTTTCAGTCATTTTAGTTCCTTTGTTTCCAAGTTTTTGTAGAAAGTAATTAGATCTCCAAAGTTGTGAGGGTCATCTAGTTCAACACTAGCGGTTAACAAAGCTAAGATTTTAAAACAAGATTGGTACTAAACGCTATTTGTAAGACTGCTCTATTACTGTGGTCTCAAACGAAGAAGCATTCCAGGAGTTTCTGTAACTATATATAAAGCACCGTCTGGTCCTTGACGAACAGCTCTAAATCGTGCCATGTTTTGCAGTAAGTGTTCTTCTGCAACAACCTCATTATTTACAATGGTGAGCATATTTAGGTGTTTGCCTGCCAATGCTCCGATGAATAAATTTCCTTTCCATTGAGGAATACTGTCGGACGAGTAAAAGTCCATTCCGCAAGGTGCTATTGAGGGAACCCAATAATGCACAGGACGTTCTGTTCCTTCTACAAATGTATCTTTGGTGATAGTGTCTCCATTGTAATTGATTCCAAATGATGCAAGTGGCCAACCATAGTTAGCTCCTTTTCTTAAGATATTTACCTCGTCGCCTCCTTTAGGACCGTGTTCGTGTGTCCATATTTCTCCAGATTCAGGGTGCAGTGTCATTCCTTGAACATTACGGTGACCATAGGTCCATATTTCATCTTGAGCTTCAGAATTACTGATGAACGGATTATCTGTTGGTATCGTTCCATCATCGTGCAATCTTATCACAGCTCCATTATGATTACTCAAATCTTGAGCAGTATTCATACTGTTTCTTTCTCCCAAACTTAAGTAGAGCATCCCACTCTTATCAAACAGTATTCTACTTCCAAAGTGGGCACCAGAATTGTTTTGTGGTGTTGCGGTAAAGAGTAGCTCTACATTCGAAAGTGCATTTCCATTCAAAACTCCTCGGTAAAGCGTAGTGCTTACCATTGCATCACTGCTTCCGTTTGAGCCGCAGAGATAGATGATATTGTTGTTGTTAAAATCGGGATGCTTGCATACATCCAGCAATCCACCTTGGCCAACCCGACGAAAGGAAGGAACGCCACTTATGGTTGTGGCAGTGTTTCCATTCCAAAGAACAAGATCGCCACTTTTTTCTGTTATCAAAATGTTTTGTCCTATGAACTCAATGCCCCACGGAGCAGAAAGCCCGCTGTATAAGGTGTCCAATACCACGTTAGCAGAGTCCAAGCCTAAATGAACATCATCTGGTTGTGCTGTTGATTTGTCCTTACAACATGTGATGGTAAATAGGGCAGCTAGCAATACGAATGATAATAATACTTTCATAAATTTAAGTCCATCAAAAGTACGTATTGAATGAATGACTATTGAAAGCTAAGTGTCAGTAATTTAATGAAGCACTGTATTTATACAGCTTAATTTATTCTATTTTGATAAGCAAAGAATATATCCAACGCTTTCACCGTCGCATTCACTCGTTCTGGAACAAAAACATTCCATAGATCCATTCCTTCAGTTGGCACCAAATTAGAAGCAAAGTAGTAAGTCTTGGCACCTTTCTCCACATAGCCAACATACCAACCGTAGGTTGTGGTATCTCTAATGGCTAAACCAGTTTTGCCATAAATGGTATATGTTGAAGTTACCTCGTTTTGCATTACCGACTTCATGATCTTATAAGTGCTT
>CBDUEX010000323.1:0-2980 GCA_965366305.1 uncultured Bacteroidia bacterium
TAAATCCACAGCTTGCCACGGGTATGAACAGCAGGTTTTTCAATGGATGCAGAAATGTAGCTGTATCCTAAAAGCTTTACAACCGCTTGGCTGAATGGCTCATCAAATGTGGTAACTTTCTCAATGGCATATTCATATACCACTCCAGTAGTCACGGAGTTATCAGCATAAACACTATCAGTTGCAGCTAAGGTAGCCTTTGGGCTTCCCCAATTGGTGCTTCCAAGATCTCTTCGGTAAATTTTATATGCTGTTGCATGAGCAGCAGCTTCCCATTTTAATGTAATTGTTCCACTGGTTTTGTTTATTTCGGCATAACCAGGTACAGATCGTCTTTCATCGTGAGACTGTGCAGTTGCTAAGAAACTGAAGGCCACAAAAGTTATTAATAGAATAGCTTGTAGTTTAATTTTCATCGAGTAAAATAAATTTATATTCGTACAAAAGTATAGAATAATGAATAGTAGATTAGTATGGTTATTGTCATTAATCGTTTTTGGTAGCCTAAATAGTACAGCTCAAAAATTTTGTCAGCACATGAAGCAAGCTGAACAAAAAGCAATGTTAAATACCATTGATTTAAGAACCGATTCATTCGATGTATTAAATTATCAGATCAATGCAGCTTTTCTAAACTATCAATCAGCCAAAGACATTGATGCAACATGCAAGCTTCAAATTGTTCAAAAAACTGCTGCAAGTCATATGCGGCTCGACTTAAAAGGACTGAATGTGAGTGATGTAAAAATAAATGGTAATTCTGCATCATTTAGTTACGGTGATCCTTCACTGCAGATAAGTCTACCAGCAATTTCAATTGGAGATACATTTATTGTTGAAGTGAGTTACAACGGAAATCCACAGAAAGATCCACAATGGGGAGGATTCTATTTTACAGGTGAATATGCGTTTAATTTAGGCGTAGGGTTTGCATCAGACCCTCATAATTTTGGAAGAGTTTGGTACCCTTGCTTTGATAATTTCCCAGATAGAGCAACCTACGATTATAATATTACCGTTGATTCTGGGTATAAGGCCTATTGCAATGGTCAATTAACGAATGTTACATCCAAAGGAAATAGCACACAAACATTTCATTGGGTCATGAGCGACCCTATTCCAACTTACTTGGCGTCCGTTGCTATTGCGAAGTATGAAGAGGTAACCATGAATGTAGAAGGAATTCCGGTAGTGCTAACTTCTTTGGAAAAAGACACTGCAGACATGCGTCAAAGCTTTGTGAATCTTCCGCAATGCATTAGTCAATATGTAAGCAAATACGGCAGTCATTCGTTTAGTCGAATTGGATTTAATATGGTGCCATTTAACTCAGGAGCAATGGAGCATGCTACTAATATCGCTTATCCTGTAAGTACCATTTCTGGTGGAACTTTAAATGCCGAAACTTTGTATGCCCATGAGTTAGCTCATCATTGGTGGGGGAATACCATTACATGTAGAACCCAAGAAGATATGTGGTTAAACGAGGGTTGGGCATCCTACTCAGAAAGTCTCTTATTGGAAGCTGTTTATGGCAAAGGACGTTACGATAATAGTGTTGAATTAAATCATCGTGATGTTTTGCAATTTGCTCACATCCGCGATGGAGAAAGTTTGCCTGTAAGTGGTATTGGTCACGCCAATACTTACGGAAACCACGTGTACAATAAAGGTGCAGATATGGTTCACACGCTTAGAGGAATGATGGGAGATGTGGCGTTTTTTAGAGCCTGTAAAGCATTTCAAACTAAGTATAAATTTAAGGATGTTTCTACTCAGGATATGCATACGACATTCCAAAAAGAAACTACGGTTGATTTATCCGGATTTTTCAATCAATGGATTAAGAAAAAAGGGTTTGCTCATTTTGATATTATCTCCGTTCAGGGCCAGCGAGGAGATTACACAGTTAGGATTAAGCAAACACCTCGTTTTAATGAAGAAGTGTATTCCAATGTGCCAGTTACAATTTCAGCCTTCAGTAAAGATTTTGTTCGATTTGATGAAGTAGTTGTAATTAATTCTGTAGAAGAATCGTTTGATTTTTCTGTTCCATTTCAACCTGAATTTTGGGCGTTTGACTATGATGATAAAATTAGTGATGCTACAACAACGGCCACTTTGATGATTGACAAAGAAGGCGGTTTTGTAATGCAAGAAGATGGTTTAATAGAGCTACTAGTGGACAGTCTTGCGGATGGAGATTCATTTTTGTTTCGAGTGGAGCATCATTGGGCACCTGCTGATGGAACGTATGGAGTGCCTGCAGGAGTGGTGTTAAGCCCACAACGTTTTTGGGATGTTGATGGAATTTGGCTGCAAGGAGTAAATCTGCGAGCCAATTTAACTTACAGTGGAATACAAACAACGAGTAGCAGTGTGTATGGCTATCTCGATAACGAATTGATTAGAATAACGGAAGATAGTTTGGTGTTGCTTTATAGACCCAATGGAACCAGTGCTTGGGTAGTGTACAGTGATTATGAGGTTGGACCTGGGTCTGCATTTGATAAAAAAGGAACGGTAAACATCACCAACTTAAGAAAAGGGCAGTATGCTTTTGGAATGCGAGATAGCCAATTGGCATCGGGTAAAATGGTATCAAAACCCCATGCAAATTTTAAAATATTCCCAAATCCGGTAGATAAGGAATTAACCGTTCAATTTGAAGAAAAGCATGATTGCTGTATCTTGGAAATCACCAATATGTACGGTGCAGTAGTTAAAACCCAAAAGATTAAAGGGAAGAAGTTAGAACATTCCGTGGATGTTTCAGAATTAGCTCCAGGCAACTATTTTGTGGGAATAATCACTGAAAACTTGGGATACAATGCAATGCGGTTTGTGGTGAAATAACGTGTCTTGCTTCGGTACAAAATTTTCTCTTGAAAATTTCACTCAGCGTGACACTTTAGTTCCTTAGATGCCTGGTTTCTTAGTTGCTTGAATTTGGTTAAGGATCAAGGTTTAATTTTTAAGG
>CBDUEX010000324.1:0-2979 GCA_965366305.1 uncultured Bacteroidia bacterium
AAGATGCTTGGACATTGGTGTTGGAGCAAATTGCATTTATCCAATTGTAGGTGTTTGTGAATATGACTGGACTTTTGTAGGAACTGAAATAGACCCTGTTGCAATTAAATCTGCAAATGCGATAATAAAAGGGAATAACATACTAAAAAATCGAGTTAGTATTCGACAACAAGAAGACCAAACATCCATTTTCTCAGGAATTATAGATCCCGATGAAAAGTATGATATCACCATTAGCAACCCACCATTTCATGCATCCGCCGCAGAAGCACAATCTGCAAACCTTAGAAAGATTAAAAATCTAAAAGGCAAACAAGAAACAAAACCGCTTGCAAGTTTTGGCGGTCAAAATAACGAGTTGTGGTGCCCAGGAGGGGAATTGCGATTTATTAAAAACATGGTGAAACAAAGCAAAGATTTTGGAACAGAAGTTCTTTGGTTTAGCACGTTAGTTTCTAAGCATGGAAATCTAAAAGACATTTATCTCGCCCTTAAAAAAGTAGAGGCCTACGAGGTAAAAACCATTCCAATGGGACAAGGAAATAAAAGCAGTAGAATTGTTGCTTGGACTTTTCATAACACCAATCGAAGAAGGCAATGGGTGAGAGAACGTGCGTGATAGCCATTTGTTTATGGTTTATGGTTATTAGAAACTTCATAATAAACCTTGAGCCCTGAACCTTGAAAACAATCCTTTGTATAATTGCCCTTTGAACAAACTGCAACAATTCAAATTTGACACCGGCAATATTCCTTTGCCTGAACACCTAAACGACCCATTTAATGTAAAAAACAAACCACATGCTTTGTGCTTAATGGCTGTGGCTCAGTTGCAAGAACACTTATCTCACTTGGGTGAACAAGCTACTTGGCAACATAATTTTGGATTGAAAGAAGAAAAAACTGGAAAAGCTATAGGTAAAATGTTTGGAGTACTTGTAGTACAAAAAGAAGATCAATCCGTAGGCTTTTTGGCTGCATTTTCAGGAAAGCTTGCAAATACAAACAACCACAAATATTTTGTTCCTCCCGTATATGATAGTTTGGCAGAGGGTGAGTTCTTGAATGCGGGCATGCTTCAGTTAAAGGCAATGAACGACAAGGTAAAAGAATTAAAACTGAATAGCGAGTTAAATTCTGAAGCGTTGAAAACATTAAAAGAACAACGAAAAAGTCATTCTCAAAAGCTACAAAAACTCCTGTTTCAATCCTACCAATTTTCAAATGCGAAACAGGTATTAAAAGATCCGTTTGAAATTTTTGGCCCAAATCCACCCGCTGGAGCTGGCGAATGTGCTGCTCCTAAATTATTACATTATGCTTTTCAAAATGAGTTAAAGCCAATTGGTATCGCTGAATTTTGGTGGGGAGCACCTCCTTCAATAGACTCGCAAAGCAGAAAGCATGGACATTTTTACCCGGCTTGTGAAGACAAATGCAGGGGCATCTTAGGTTGGATGTTGGGGTGAAAAACTTAAAATACTATTGCATTCAATAGAATGTCTGACCCTTATTTTGCGTTATCTTCGCAACCAATGCAAAAAAAACTAACTACACATGCACGTACCAGAGCACAGGAAAGTACAACAGCGATACAGCGATTGTATGTTACTATGCGTCACCTGTTTAATAGAGGATTCTATAAACCAATGGGTGTTTCTGGAGAAAGTTTACGTGAAGCATTGCTTACTCTTAGTCCGGAAATTTATGGTAGCATTGGCCAAAACAAAGTAGAATTAGCGGGTTTATTATATGTCATCGATCGATTGCCTCAAGGCATTGAAGAATGCAGGTACATCAACCTTACCAGTGATGAAGGTTATCAAGATTCACACTTTACTCCAATAATTCCACCTAAAAGAAGAAGAAACTGCTATCGTATAGACGAAGAGCAGATGAACATTGAGATTACAAGAGGTCGATCTGAAATCTATGATATTCTAACACATCTTACTTTTTTATATGTAGAAAGTCATAAGATTATGCATCGTGTTTTGATTAACGAATCGGGTGCGGTAAATCGCGATTGGCAGAAACTAGAAGAAGCAGTTTTACAAACAAAGGAATTAACTAAAGCACAGCGTGAAGTTGCGTTAACACATACAGCAAACATCCTCGGTCGTACCTTTAAGGAAGTAACTACCATCTACTCCAAGTTTGCATCAAAGGAAAATAAGGAGCGTTTTTTACATATCATTTATTGGCTTGGCAAACTCGCATTGGATGGCTATTTACATAATAACAAACGGACGATTACCTTTAGTACTGTTCTCAGAGAACGGCTAGGACAGCATATTCACGGAGAGTTATGGGCAGATGACATCAAATATCATTTAGATACGAACGACTTATTACAACGTCCCATACACATCATCAGTGCCAACATGCACAGTGTTCTCAATTCGATTTATGCTCCTGAAGCACTCAAAAACAAACTTAAGAACAAGAAAAAACTAGAAATTTTTGAAGAGTTGAGTGCCAGTGATAAATTACGCGGTGCTGTAATCAAAGCGGCACAGGGTGAAGGCATGACGTTTCTAAAAGATCGAAGTGGAACCAATATCGATGTTCAAATTTTTGATACAGCAAAATTGAAATCGAGTGCTTTTGCTGCTCTCATTAAAGATCATAAAGAAAAACCTGTGATTGTAGTAATGGACTACGCATTTGGAGAGCAAGCATATGAAACTATGGATGAACTTCTAAAGGCATATAAACCCGATGAAGAAACGGTGAAATATCTGAATGTAAAATCCATTAGCATTATGGGGAAAGCAGGTATTCTTCAAGGCAAGAAAGGCGATATCATGATTCCAAGTTCTCACATATTTGAAGGAACTGCAGATAACTATCCTTTTCAAAACGGATTATCAAAATCAAATTTTGAAGGTCACCGACTAGGCGTTTACGAAGGAAGTATGATTTCTGTGTTAGGAACATCGCTTCAAAACAAAGATTTGCTTCGCTACTTTCACAAAA
>CBDUEX010000325.1:0-2974 GCA_965366305.1 uncultured Bacteroidia bacterium
GAATAGCAGAACGATTGCCCATATTTTCTTATACATTGCCATATCTACGCCTTTAACCAATCAAAAAGTATGCTACAAGGCTAATAGTCGCCTAACGTTTCAGGATTTTGGTTAAGTGCTGACGCTAGTTGTTCGTCATTTGGTGCGATGCCGTGCCATTCGTGACTACCCATCATAAAGTCTACGCCATTTCCCATTTCTGTAGTCATTAGTATACAAATGGGTTGTCCATTGCCACGAAGTACACCTGCTTTAGACAAGGTATCTCTAACATCATCAATGTCATTTCCATTCATTGTAAGCACGTTCCATCCAAAAGACTCAAACCTGGATCTTAAATTTTCAAATCCCATGATGTCTTTGGTATCTCCATCAATCTGTCGACCATTTACATCTACGGTTGCGATAATATTATCAAGTTTATTGTGAGCAGCGTACATTAATGCTTCCCAAATTTGTCCTTCTTGTAATTCTCCATCACCCATAAGCACATAAACGAGTTTATCATCGCCATTCAACTTCTTTGCTTCGGCAATTCCCGCTGCAACTGAAAGTCCTTGTCCAAGAGAACCCGATGCAATTCTAACACCAGGAAGTCCTTCATGTGTTGTTGGATGCCCTTGAAGTCTTGTATTTAGCTTTCGAAAAGTTGCTAGTTCTTTTACTGGGAAATAACCACTTCGTGCAAGTGCACTATAAAAAACGGGTGAGATATGACCGTTGGATAATAGGAAAACATCTTCGTTTTTTCCATCCATCGAGAAATTATTAGCATTGTGTCGCAGTATATCTTGATACAAAACGGTAAAATATTCGGCACATCCTAGCGATCCACCTGGGTGACCAGATTGTACTGCATGCACCATTCTCACTATGTCGCGTCTTGTTTGTGACACATACTTTTCTAATTCCTCAGTTGATTTTGTCATATTAAAGTAAGCAAAGATGAATTATATCGAGGTTTTATAGAATATTTGTGGAAACTTCTTGGAAAAGTAAATTGTGGCAAGAGCGATTGTAGAGACCAGTATTTCACCTCAAACTTACGAGGAAATCAAAAACAACTTAGTAGATTTTTACATTAAGCAATTCAATGCGAATAAAAACAATGTAAACGAAGTAGTAATTTTAAGAAAGTCACTCGATGCAAGAAAATCTGCATTGAAATACAATCTTAGACTAGAGGTTTTTACGGATGATGATTTTCCAGAGCAAATTCAAATGCCACAATTTGAGCATCTTAATCCTTTAGAAACAGTTCACATTATAGGATTTGGCCCGGCTGGAATTTTTGCCGCATTAAAGTGTTTAGAATTAGGAATTAAACCCATTGTAATTGAACGAGGCAAAGCGGTAAAAGGGAGAAGGAGGGATGTTGCCAAATTAAATCGTTCAGGAGAAATGAATCCAGAATCTAACTATTGTTTTGGTGAGGGTGGTGCTGGAACTTTTTCTGATGGCAAATTATACACCCGCTCTATGAAACGAGGAAAAATAAAGGACATTTTAGAATACTTTGTGCTTCATGGTGCTAATCCTAATATTTTATTCGAAGCTCATCCTCATATTGGAACCAACAAGCTGCCTGGCATAATTGAAAAGTTAAGAAATACCATTCTTGAAAAAGGAGGGGAGGTTCGCTTTCAAGCGAAGTTAGAAGACTTTGAGATAAAGGGGAATAAAATTAATAACATTACAGTTAATGGATTAAAAGAAGATTGTCAGCACCTAATTTTAGCCACAGGACATTCAGCACGAGACATTTATGAATTGTTATTTAATAAAAAAGTAGCCATAGAAGCTAAACCATTTGCGATGGGATTTAGAATTGAACACCCTCAAGAGTTGGTAGATAGGATTCAATACCACAATTCACCAAACATGGATATTCTACCACCGGCAAGCTATAGTCTAGTTACTCAAGTTAAGGGAAAGGGAGCGTTTTCATTCTGCATGTGTCCAGGTGGAATTATCGCTCCGGCGGCTACAGATAAAAATGAAGTTGTTGTAAACGGTTGGAGTCCGAGCAAACGAGATGGGGAATATGCAAATAGCGGATGGGTTACCGAAATAGGAGAAGAAGAATGGAATGATTTCAAAGAATTTGGGCCATTGGCAGGATTAAGGTTTCAACAAGCTATTGAAAAGAAAGCGTTTGAAATGGGAGGAGGAGATTTTAAAGTTCCTGCTCAAAACTTACTCGACTACTTAGCAAATTCAACGAGCAAGTCATTAAATAAAAGCAGTTATAATCCAGGGATGACCACTTGTAACTTAAACGAGCTTTATCCTGAGAAAATAAATTACAGATTGCGAGAAGGACTTCGTGAAATGACCAAAAAACTAAGGGGTTTCAATCATACAAACGCCATGGTTACAGCTCCAGAAAGCAGAACGAGTGCACCTGTTAGAATTCCCAGAACAAAGGATTTAAATCACATTGAAATCACCAATCTTTATCCATGCGGAGAAGGAGCCGGATTTGCTGGAGGAATTGTAAGTGCGGCTTTAGATGGTATTAGAATTGCAAAAAGTATTTCTAATTCAATTAAGAATTAAGCAGCTTCTAACGGCAAGTTTCTACCTAATTTATTCAGCAAGCTAAAATGACTTTTAAGTGCCTGATAGTAGGTGTCATGAGCATTGTAAGGTAAATCATACTCCTCAGCCGTTTCCTTTACTATTTTAGAAATAGCAGGGTAATGTACATGACAAATATTTGGAAATAAGTGGTGTTCAACTTGAAAATTCAAACCTCCAATAAGCCAAGTAAAGACGCGATTATTATTCGCAAAGTTGGATGTTGTCTTTAACTGATGAATAGCAAAGTTGTTTTCTACAGCACCATCATCTTCAGGAACAAAAAATTCTGTTTCTTCCAAAACGTGAGCTGCTTGAAAGATAAGAGAAAGTACCATTCCACTCACAAATTGCATCATTAAGAAACCAATAACTACGTGACCCCAAGGAATAT
>CBDUEX010000326.1:0-2969 GCA_965366305.1 uncultured Bacteroidia bacterium
CGGATATTGACATAACTACGGTAGAAGCACGGTTGTCAAGCTTTGGTAGTTCTTCGCTCGATTTTCAGCTGTTATTTTTTAGTGCCAATATTTTTAGAATCGGCAAGGTTAAGAGTGACGTTCGAAGAATGATCAACAAAAAGTTTCTTGAAAACGATATCGTTATTGCGTTTCCTCAATTGGATCTTCATGTAAAATCATCCAATTCAGAAAACAAAATATAAAATCCTATTATTCTTCTTGCTTGTATGGCAAGCCATCTAGCAAATACTGTAATGCTTCCACTCTAGCATTTGTTTTACGGTCTGCTTTTATAATTTTCCAAGGAGCTTTCACTTTATTCGTTTTTTCAAACATTATTTCTTTGTACTTGGTATAATCGTCCCAAAGAGCTTGAGCTTTTTCATCGATAGGAGACATCTTCCACTTTTTAAGTGGGCTTGATTTAATGTCTTTAAATCGAGCTGCTTGCTCGGCTTTACTAATAGAAAAGTATATTTTAAACAAGTAAGTATCTGATTCTTGCACCATTCGTTCAAAATCATTTACTTGTCCCATAAATATGCGATATTGCTTTTCCGTGCAGAATCCATTTACGGGTTCTACTACTGCTCGGTTGTACCAACTTCTATCAAAGAAAACTATTTCTCCTGGCTTTGGTAAGTGATTGATGTATCGTTGAAAATACCACATGCCTTCTTCCTCTTCTGTCGGTTTTGGAAGAGCAACTATGCGATAATACCGAGGGTTGATGTGTGAGGTAATTCTTCGTATGGCACCACCTTTCCCTGCTGAATCTCGACCTTCAAATACAACCACGACTTTCTTGTTATTCTCAATTATCCATTCTTGAGCTTTTACAAGTTCTGCTTGTAACATAATCAAATCATTTTCATACTTCGTTAGTCTGAGGGCTTTCTTAACATCTGTTTTCTTATCCGAAAACAATTTTCTAAGTCCTAACTTGGTATTGAGAAGTTGAACTTCTTCTTCTGTCAATTCTAATTTTACTGCTTTATCTTTTGCTTCCATGGTTAAATATCAATTTGCTCTACATGTCGGTGGTACCTCGAAATCACGTTGGGGTCGGGTAAGACCGTTGTTTTTGCTCTTCGTTTGCCATCATAATCGAAACGAGAAAGCACATAGCGTATACTCTCCAATCGAGCTACTCGCTTATCATTTGTTTTCACAATTATCCATGGACTAAATGTAGTATGAGATTTAGAGAACATCTCCTCTTTGTAATGAGTATATGTGTTCCAAAGTTCCTGTCCCTTTTGATCTACGGGACTAAACTTCCATATTTTCAGCGGATTTTTTAATCGAGAATTGAACCGTTTAACTTGTTCTTCTTTTGAAATCGAGAACCAAAACTTGATTAGAATTACACCCGACTCATACAACATGTGTTCAAATTCAGGTACTTGAACCATGAATCGATCATATTGTTTTTTGTCGCAAAACCCCATTACGGGTTCCACCACTGCACGGTTGTACCAACTTCTATCAAAAAATACAATCTCTCCTTGATTGGGGAGTTCTTTAATATACCTTCTAAAATACCACTGACCACGCTCAATATCGGTTGGCTTTGACAATGCTACTTTTCGCATAGAACGAGGGTTTAAATGCTCTGTAAAGCGTTTAATAGCTCCCCCTTTTCCGGCAGCATCTCTGCCTTCAAAAATTACAGCCACTCTCAGTTTTTTATCAGACACCCATTTTTGTAAGCTAACCAGCTCCGCTTGAAGCATTATTAACTCCTCCTCGTATCTCAGATTTTTAAGTATCTTATCAATGTTTATATTCTTCTTTTCAGCGAGGGAAATCAGTTGCTTCCTTCTGCTAACAGAAGATAATTCTTCTACTGTGAACATATTGTCTTATATGCTATCAAAGGTAAAAATAATCTAATATCTTTTATTTCAATCTGTTATGATTTTATTTATAATTAATACTAAGCGTCATCATGAAAAAAAGGCATGAAAAAAGGCCTTGGAAACCAAGACCTTTAGTAGCATTCTTATAATTCGTTTGTTAAGAGCTAAATAGCCCACTAAATCTATCCTTATTTGCGTAAGCAAGTACCAGTGCAATAATTAACAGAACTAAAGCACCTACAATGGTTGCCGTGTCATAAAAGAGATGAAATAATGTGGCATTGAATAGAACAGCGATTAAAAATGTTAAGGCAAGTGGCACATATTTGTTAACTAATAATGCAACACCTCCTAAAATTTCGATAACAGCTATTATCATCATAAATGGAGATTTCATAAATAGTCCCATTAAGGTATCCATGTCTCCAGGCGAAAATTCCATGGGCATAAATTGAAGGAATTTGTTTAAACCGAATACGACCATCGCCAAACCTAATAGCATGCGAAGGATCATTGTAACTTTTTGATTCATAATTTGTACGTTGTTTATGATCACCAAGATAAAAATAATAAATGTACCTACATTAATTACTTATCAACTAAGAAAACTTAAAATAAGCTTATTGCGACTTTTTATTTTCTATAGCAGCCTTCACAAATCTTACAAAAAGTGGGTGAGGAGCAGCTACGGTACTTTTCAATTCTGGGTGATATTGAACACCAACAAACCAAGGATGATCTGCAATTTCCACGATCTCCACTAGATTGTTATCAGGATTTATTCCAACTGCCGTCATACCGTGCTTCTCAAATTCTTTGAGGTATTTATTGTTAAATTCATAACGATGACGATGACGTTCAGAAATCAACTGTTTGCCATAAGCTGTGTAGGATCTTGAGCCTTTCTCTAATTTGCATTTGTAAGCTCCAAGTCGCATTGTGCCTCCTTTTTTGCTTACTTCTTTCTGATTTTCCATCAAATCGATGACTGCATCTTTCGATTTAATATCCATTTCTGTACTATGAGCTTTTTTGAGACCCATCACATTTCTAGCAAACTCAATTACAGCACATTGCATACCTAAA
>CBDUEX010000327.1:0-2960 GCA_965366305.1 uncultured Bacteroidia bacterium
GGGTGTTTTCGATCACCTTGGCTGCTTCAGCCACTTTAATAGAAGATGCCTTGTAAGTTCCTGCGGTAATAATCAATTTGTACAGTTGATCAACTTCTTCCGCAATTTCAGGAGTAGATCCCGAAGTAACTTTTTGAATTTTGGTTACCGTATGTACTTTGTCACCTGGATTAATTCGTTCTGGCGAATAGCCACAATAGAAATCAACGTTAAATTTTAATCCACTTTCAGCTTCTAAGATTGGCACACACACTTCTTCAGTGCATCCCGGAAAAACAGTTGATTCGTAGATTACGATATCTCCTTTTTTAAGCACGCTGCCTATGCTCGTACTCGACTTTACAAGGGGAGTTAAGTCAGGACGTTTATTCTTATCAATTGGTGTAGGTACTGTAACTATGTATACGTTGCAATTCTCTATCTCTGTTAAATTGGATGTAAACTTGAGTTTT
The DNA here is from genome assembly GCA_965366305.1 of uncultured Bacteroidia bacterium. GTDB lineage: Bacteria > Bacteroidota > Bacteroidia > NS11-12g > UBA9320 > UBA9320. The sequence goes on from CBDUEX010000327.1 coordinate 453, forward strand.
GTCGAAGATTTCAGATCTTCTGGTTCTACTTCTAACGTAGAATCTTTGCCGCTAAGCAACTCATCTATTCTCCCTTGATTAATGTCGAATCCTACAGTAGGAATCACTTTACCAAATTCAACAGCAAGAGGTAAACCTACGTATCCAAGTCCGACGATAGCAATATTCTTTTCAGTAATTTTCAAATGAGTAATTATTTGATGCAAATTTTCAAATAATCTCCGGTTTATAGGACTCGATTATCTAAAAATACCCACAATTACTGCTCAATTTGCCTTTCTAAAGATGTGATACGGCAATGAAATTTTAATACTTTGACCTAAAGTGTCGAAACTTACCAAGAATTCTTCTTCGTTATTCCTTCGAATGATATCTACTTTTTGCCCTTTGAGGGGGCCTTCGTTTACCAATACAGATTCTCCTAGTTTAAAGTCTTCAGGAGTATTGATTGTTTCCAAAGAATACCCAGAGGTTAGTATGGTTTTTATGGTCTCAATTTCTTCATCTTGCACTTTTGCATCCTCGCCATTGTAACGTACAAAAGCAACAACACCGTGTTGACTTAAAACAGCATCACGTTGAAATTCATCCGGCTTTACAAACAAGTATCCGTTAAACAGGGGCAGTTCTACCCACTTTTTACGGTCACTCCATTGACTTAGTTTTCGATACAAAGGCAAAAAACATTCGATATTAAGCAAAGCCAACTTTTGAGCCACTTTTTTTTCTTGGCGACTGGCGATATAGACTACTTTCCATGTATTTTCCTTCATCCAACTTTCTAAAAAAAGTCCATACACTTGGCGTGGATGGACTTTACATATTTTATTCTAACTGAGTTATTTAACTCCGTGCATTAGTTTTTTGAGCACTGGGGTCAGCAACATTAATACAACACCCGCAGCTATTGGTATTAGGGTAAAGATTAGAAAGAAATAACTCATACTATGACTTTCAACAATTTGATCTATCTGACCTCCGATTGCACCTGCAGCCTTATTACCGAGGCCAATAGCAATATACCAAAAACCAAACATCATTCCTATCACCTTTGCCGGAACCAGTTTGGAAACATAGGATAGCCCAACTGGAGAAAGGGTAAGTTCCCCTAACGTATGTAGAAGGTATGCTAATATTAACCAAATGATACTTACAGATGCCGTTTGAGCACCTTGAGGTATTCCTGCAGAACCATAAGCCAATACACCAAAACCAAATCCAAGTAAAACTAGCCCAATGCCAAACTTAACTGGAGCTGGAGGATTAAATCGACTTTCCCAAACTTTAGCAATTAAAGGAGCAAACGCTATTATAAAAAATGAGTTGAGTATTCCAAACCAAGAAGCTGGAATTTCAGGTTTTTCAGCATCCCATTGCTTCATTAGCATCCATATAACAATCACCCAAATAATGGCAAATGAGGCACCTAAGAACAAGTTAGAAGCAAAGTATTTTTTAAATGTAATCTTAAATAATTTGAACAACACATACGTGATGATCATAAGAGGAACTATAGTCAGTAAAGTATTTGCAATTCTAAATGAATTTGCGGCGGCTCCTTCTAAAATTCTATTGGTATAATCATTCGCAAAGATGGTCATAGAGCCACCCGCTTGTTCGAAACACGCCCAAAAGAAAATTGTAAATATGGCCAATACACCAACTACAATATATCTATCACGCTGCACAGAAGGAGAAGCTTCCTCTTCAGGAGTAGCATTAATCTCTTTACTTTCTCGATCCTCAATCGCATCGGAGATATTAAATTTTGCTGCAGCCTTTGGTCCAAGACCAATGCCACCAAATATTCCTTGAGCAAACCAAAACTGGAGCATGCCTAAGAACATAAATACACCTGCGAGACCAAATCCCCAGTGCCATCCTTGTGTTTCTCCAACATAACCACAAAGCATAATGCCTAAGAAAGCTCCTGCATTTACACCCATATAAAAAATGGTAAAAGCACCATCCTTTTTATCTTGGGCATTTTTATAAACTCCGTTAATGATTGAAGTGATATTTGGCTTAAATAATCCGTTTCCTGCAACTAGCAAGCCTATTCCTGCATACAAACCCCAAGGTGTATCTAACGCCATAGATGCATGACCTAACGTCATAATCAATGCACCAAGAGCAACAGCCCATCGGTACCCTAAAAGTTTATCAGCTAGTAAACCACCAATAATTGGCGTAAAGTACACCAACATGGTATAGGTTCCGTAAAGTCCTAATGCTTCTTCTCTGCTCCAGGCCCATCCCCCGTCCATAAGACTAGAGGTTAGGAATAACACAAGAAGTGCTCTCATTCCATAGTACGAAAACCTTTCCCACATCTCTGTGAAGAATAGAATAAAGAGTCCACTTGGATGACCTAAGAGGAGCTTGCGGTTCATCTCAGAACCTTCAAATCTGTACGTTTTAGTTTCTGCCATTATTCTTTAATCTGATTACTGCGTATCTGCTATTTCAAATCCTTCAGCTTCATCATGAATCTCCCTTTCATCATCC
>CBDUEX010000328.1:0-2944 GCA_965366305.1 uncultured Bacteroidia bacterium
ACGTCAAAACCGCTTATCCTGTACTCATTCCCTTTAAGGTTTTGCGTTAGATTAGACCATGCTCCATTTTTGCTTAGCCAAACATTCATTCCAGCATAATAAAAAGAGTCTTTTGAATTAGGAAAATGATACAAGTTCGCCATAAATGGTCTCCCTGGTTTTCGTTCAGGCGGATGAATAAATTCTGGACGAGCGAGTTTATCCATGTCCAAGGATCGCAATGTTCCATTAATCATGGCTACAGTTCTTTCACTTAATTCAAGACAATCTCCTCCGTCGCCATACATAGCAGCCAAGCTGAGCCATTTTTTATCCTTGTAAACAAAAGTGCCTAAATCTTGACAACCCACTACTAACCTACCGTCTTCCAGCAATTCAAAACCATAAATCATAATAGTATTGAGTCCTGTTCCATTGGCATTTTGCCACGTAACTGCGGAATCTTTACTGGTGAACACCCCACCATCTGTTGCAAGTACATACGCATTGTTGGTAATTTGAATTCCGCGAATATCATCATGGGCAAAATTGCTGGTCTTATAACGAGGAAAGGTTGCTTGCTTAAAGGTTTTGCAATTGTCATAACTTATAAACGCCCTTACCCCGCCAATAATCACGTGGTTCGAGTTCTGTGGCGAAATCGCAATCTCAGTATGATGAATCGACATTCCTCTTATGTGCGATTGATTATAGCGATTGGTCCATGTTTCACCAAAATCTACGCTTTCGTCAATATACAACCTACTTCCAATGGCATACAAGGCTAAAAACCTCCCCGCAATTGTTGGATCTTCACTAATTGCAATTCTTTCCATGCTATCCACCAATCTCAATGTGGTGTAACATGCTAGTTTCTCTGTTACATCCGTAAATGTCTTACCAAAATCAGTGGTTTGAATGAGGTGTCTGCCAGCAACAAATGACAGTGCCGGTTTGTGTTTTGAAGTTAGAGCAGTGCGATAATCTCCATCGTACTCTGTGTATTCCTCTTTCCATGTATCTCCAAAATCATGGCTTACAAAAACGCTATTGGGTGTGCAGGCAATTAAATTCCCATGCAATGCATTACCATCTAAACCCCAAACAGGCTTTAAATCGCTTGCCGAGAATTGGAGACCCGTTTTTTGCCAAGTTCTTCCATTATTGGCTGACTGTAAAATACCAAAGCCAAAATGCTCATCGTAATGCGTTAAGCCCGTGCATCGAAATAAAGTACTTCCAATTTTAACAATGGAAAGTGTTCCCATTTGAACGGAATCATTGTCAATTTTTTTCCATTTCTTACCCTGATTTTTAGAGCGATATAATCCTCCAGTTACACTTCCGGCATACCAACTATCATCAATTAAAACCGCTTCAATCCACCCCAGTCCAGTACTCGTCCAATCTGCTGAATCTGCATCACTTTCAGAAAGGGTAAATGGCCCAAGAGGCTTCCATTTATATCGTTTTTTAGGTGCTTGCGAAAATGCACTCAAAGTAACAAGCAGAGCGACTAGCCCAATATTTAAACGTTTAAATAACATTTTTGACGATCGCAAACAATCCCATCAAGATAAAAAATACTCCTACTATTTTACCCAATTTATCTCCAACTATCAACACTAATTTATCCCGATAAGTTTCACTAAGTTTGATGTAAACGAGAAGAATACCTAGTGCTCCTAGAGCTGCTCCAAAAGCAAAAGTAAGCTTAGGATAAATCCACCCAAGAGCATCAAAATCGAGGAGTGTATCTTTATGAGTAAATATGTTGAGTGAGCCGGTTTGAATTAGAACTAAAAAACCCGACCAAAAAACAATCAGTTGTGGATTTGCCATGGCCAATAAAAAGCCTTTAGAGAAACTTTTAAACGAACTTGCTTGCTGAAGTTGATGTTCTGGATGAATTTCAATGGTACTTTTTCTTCGGTAATAATAGATACCCATTGCAAGTAAAAAAACGCCAACACTTATTCCAATTAGAGCAGAATAGTCTTTTAGAATGTCAATGTAAGCAACTCCGTAGATAGCGATAAGTGTATAAGGTATTTCGGGTAAAACCCCTCCTATTGCCAACCATATGGCGGGTTTTCTCCCTTTGCTAATTGCAGTTTCTATTACCGCAACATTCACTAATCCCAATTGCAACGATCCCCAAAAACTGAGAACAGCGGCAACCAATAAGGCTATAACTCCATCCACTGCTCCAAAAGTTGTTTAAAAATAATTGCCAAACAAATAAGAATTAAAATCTTAATGGATGTAACGTTGCAGTTAAGAAATGGAAAATATTGTTTTAGAAGGAAAAATGGTACAAGTGTTACCATTACAAGAAGGAGTTAGTACAAGAGGAGCTTGGAAAAAGCAAGACTTTGTAATTGAAACAACCGAGCAGTACCCAAAGAAAGTATGCATCAGTTGTTGGAACGAAAAAGCCGATGAATTGGCAAATTATCAACCAAATGATTTAATGAAGGTTGCTATTAATATTGAGTCAAGAGAATACAACTCAAAATGGTATACGGATGTTAAAGCGTGGAAAATTGAAGGTGGCACTGCCTCTAGCAGTAATAGTTCACCAGCTCCAGCGGAATCTACCAGCAAAGAAGATGTAGTTGGAATGAGCTTCTCGGATGAAGACGACGATCTACCTTTCTAATTTGTACTTATAAAAGATTAAAAAGGCTGTTAGAAATATCAGCCTTTTTTTATGTTAAATCAGCCAATACAAGCTAGCTAAAGCCGGTGTTTGCACGATATAAGCTGAATAAGAAGTCTTAAAAAAAGACGACGCTGGTCACCAAGCAAAAAAGATGCTAGTGTAGCAAAGTGTTAATTCTTAGTTCTAAATTGTGATTTTAGTGCCCAAAAGTTCCTGTGAAGGATCCGGTAGTAATGGTATGAGCTTTAATTGCATTTTCGAATTCAATTTTGTCACTCTCCGCATTAATCTCAGATAGGT
>CBDUEX010000329.1:0-2935 GCA_965366305.1 uncultured Bacteroidia bacterium
CCAAGGTAAAAATGAAAGCATTGTCTTATAAAATGAAACTCTTTATGAATAATGAGAAGTCGTTTAAAAATGCCGAAGCAGAAAATTTAAACCAACTTCAAGCCTACATCGAAAAGAACTAAGCTACTGTACTCCATTCCTTGAATCCTTGTTTAATGCTAATGTAAGTTCTAAGTGCATGGTGGTTTAACAAATCAGGATCAGATTCTAACAGTCTTATAATTGCATTCCGTGCCAGTTGTGCTATATCAGCATCGCTAGCTAATGATGCTAGTTGCAATTGATCTAGCCCACTTTGACGTGTGCCTGCAATATCACCAAACCCACGTAATTGCATGTCTATTTCACTTAGTTCAAATCCACTGTTGGTACTTACCATTGCTTTTAAACGTGTTCTTGCATTTTCGCTCAATGCTTTGCTGCTCATTAAGATACAATAGCTCTGCTCAGCTCCTCTACCAACTCGTCCTCGCAATTGATGCAATTGAGATAAACCAAATTTTTCTGAGCTTTCAATTACCATAATACTTGCGTTGGGTACATTAATACCTACTTCAATTACGGTAGTACTCACAATTACATGGCAAATGCCTTTTTTGAAGCGTTGCATTACTGCTTCTTTATCCGATGGTTTCATTTTTCCATGAAGCATATCTACTTGATATTCAGGCCGTGGAAAATATTGAAGCAATTCATCGTAGCCATTAAATAAATCTTTGTAATGCATTTTGTCAGATTCTTCTATAAGGGGATAAACGATATATGCTTGTCTGCCTTTGGCTAATTCACTTCGAATGAACTCCCATACTTTGGGCCTCGCAAATCCAAATCGATGGACTGTTTTTATGGGTTTTCTTCCAGCAGGAAGTTCATCAATAACACTATAATCTAAATCTCCATAAACACTCATTGCCAAGGTTCTTGGAATCGGTGTTGCTGTCATTACTAAAACATGCGGAGGTTGATGACCCTTATCTTGAAGCTTAGCACGTTGAGCAACCCCAAAACGATGTTGTTCGTCTATAATAACCAACCCAAGATTACTAAATTGAACTACTTCTTCAATTAAGGCGTGCGTTCCAATCAATAAATGTATTTCTCCCAGTCGTAATAAACGATGTATTTCTTTTCGCTCCTTTGCAGTTGTAGACCCTGTTAGAATAGCCAATTGTACACCAATTTCTTGAGCTAATTCTTTTAACCCAATATAGTGCTGTGTTGCTAATATTTCTGTAGGAGCCATGATACTCGCTTGGTAGCCATTATCTACAGCCATTAAAACACTTAAAAATGCAACGATGGTTTTACCACTTCCAACATCTCCTTGTAACAACCGATTCATTTGCTTGCCAGAAACCAGATCTGTTTTAATTTCAGAGAGCACCCGTTGTTGAGCTTGAGTTAGCTCAAATGGCAGATGATTGGTAATGAAATCTTGAAAGAGGGGTGAGTCAGACTTAAAGCATATGCCTTCTTTGGCTTCCGCACGATTTAATCTTTGCTTTAAAAAGGGGAATTGCAGGAAGAATAATTCCTCAAATTTTAGCCGGTGCTGAGCTAGTTTTATGTCTTTGTCGGTGGACGGTTGATGTATTAATTTAAAAGCTCTGTCTCTGGATATTAAGTTGTTTTCTTGCAAGAAAGCCGTGTCAAATATTTCTGGAATTTCAAATTTTTCGTGGTGCACCAGATTTGCAATTATTTGACGAATTGCTTTGCTTTCAAAACGACGCGTTCGCATTTGTTCCGTTGTGGAATAAACTGCTTCAAGTGAGGCTGCATTTTTTCGAGCTGCAAATGTTTCCATTTCGGGATGCGACATATTAAATCGACCCTTAAAGAGTGTCGGCTTGCCGAAGATTACAATTTCATCATTGATTTTGATGTTACTTTTTATCCATTTTACACCTTTAAACCAAACCAATTCCAATTCTGCACTGCCGTCGTAAAAGGTTGCGGATAATCGCGATCCTCGTTTTAACGCTATTTCTTGAACATGAATTATTCTACCTTTTAGCTGAATGTGTTGAGATTCAGCAGTTATTTCTGAAACTTTGGTGTACTTCGATCGATCTACATATCGAAAAGGGTAATAGCCTAACAAGTCTTCAAACGTAAAAATGCCTAATTCCTTATTAAGGATTTCGGCCCTTACTTGCCCAACTCCTTTTAAAAATTGTATTTCGGTTTTCAAGAATGAATTCATGGGAAGAAATACTTACTTATAAACGCTCCAATTTCCATCATCCATGCAATACCAACATGTACTATTATTCCGCCAACTATTGATTTGCTGTAATAGGCAACGATTCCTAGAAGAGAACCTCCAAAAAATGAACTAATCAATTCTCCCATTGGCTTGTTCCAATGAATTACAAAGTAAATATATGCCATAGGGATAATGGCACGTGGTCCTACAATACCAACAAACGCAAGTATCATAAAACCTCTGAAGAAAAACTCAATGGTGAAAAAATCGAGGCCATAGAGGAATTCATAAATCGCAAAATGTTTCCAATGATCACTTATCTCTATGTTTAATGAAAGCATTTTTTGAACTCGAGGATAGGTGGTCAAAAAATCTGCTTGTGTGCTAGCAGCTGCAATCAACGGCACCATAATCAGCAGCATTACAAAATAGGGTTTTGTGTTAAAATTTTTAGTGGTAAAACCATAAAATGGCTGCTCTTTTCGGTCTACAGCAAACCAATAAAGGTAAAGAGCTGCAAATAAGAATAAGCCTCTTCCAACGGTCGTGGCAATGCTCTTTAACCAATCCAGATGCTCATAGGTAGAATGACTATCGAGGTAATCATTTATATAAAATGAATGCATTTACAGCTATTATTTGATACAAAAAAAATATGAAAAACCTACAAGATCATTTTGCTCCCAACAGTATTTGTTTTGGGTGTGGACCAGCCAATAACAATGG
>CBDUEX010000330.1:0-2924 GCA_965366305.1 uncultured Bacteroidia bacterium
GCTTTTCGTCGTGTGCGTATACCGTTTGCAATATTGGAATCTTAAATCGTCCTTACGTTTTTAGCTCTCCTACTATTCGCGATTGGGCAAGCAATACTTCTGGTTTTACAGCAGTTGATTTTCATTTCGACTCTACAAAAAACTATACCGATTGTGCCGGCCAAATAAGCAACCCAAGTTTGGGTGGTCATCAATAGGATAATTGGAGCAGAACCTGGGACATGGCTACTTATTTTGCTACTAAAATCGACACCAATGATTGTCTAATTGTGGATGCAATAAAAGTCGTAAATCAGCCGGCTGGACAGCTTTACCCCAACCCTACTTCAACCAGTCTTACTATCAAAACAAATGCACCTATACAGGAGATTGTCATTTATAACCTCCAAGGAGAATTAATCTTGATTGAGGCCGTTAACAATAGAAACAGTTATACACTAAACCACCTTAAATTAGAAAATAATGTATATTTATGCTCTATTCGAACGGATTTAGGTGTAATTGTAAAACGCCTTATTATTAATAATTAACATAACATTATGATTCAAGCTAAAGCTCCTCAAGTAACCGTAAGCATTGATGTAGACGGCGAAATCAACCAAATTTGGCATTGCTGGATATCTCCAGAACACATTACAAACTGGTATTTTGCAAGTGAAGATTGGCATGCTCCAAGAGCAGTAAATGATTTTGAAGTAGGCTCCTCTTTTCTCATTCGCATGGAAGCCAAAGATGCATCCATGGGCTTTGATATGGAAGGTGTTTATACCAAAATTGAAGAAAATAAATCAATAGTTTACAAAATGGCTGATGGTCGAGAAGTTACCACGTTATTTTCATATGAACGTGGCATTACTACTGTTACGCAAACATTTGATGCTGAACTTGAAAACACAATTGAGGTACAACAAGCAGGTTGGGAAGCGATTCTTATCAATTTTAAAATCTATACCGAATCCTTGCTTTCTCAAACTGGATTATAGTCCCGTACCCAAAACATAAATAGATTGAATAAAGTGTAGTGGATTTCTTAAAAACAACTGAGTAAATTCCTACATTCGCAGCCTTATGCAATTCTGGTGGTTATTTCTTCTGTTCTTCTTTCCTTTTCTAGGGGGAGTTGTTGGGTTAAATATCCAATCAGCTAAAACACAACAATTGAAATTATTGCTCGCCTTTAGCGGAGCTTTTTTAATTTCCATTACCATTTTAAACCTTATTCCTGAGGTATATGAACGCATGGGACATACGGCAGGATACTACATTCTAGCCGGTTTCTTCTTGCAAATTGTGGTCGACTTTTTTAGTAAAGGAATTGAGCACGGTCACCTTCATTTTCATGAGTTTAAAAAAGGATTTCCAGTTTCTGTTTTCTTAGCACTTAGTCTTCATGCAGTGCTTGAAGGATTTGGTTTGGGCGGAGATGTTTTTTCGGAGGATACACGAACTAATTTAGTCTTTGCTATTGGTTTACACGAACTGCCTGCCGCTTTTGCTTTGGCAATTGTGTTAAAAAGTGTTCATAGCAAGTCGAAAGGAAATTATTTTTGGATTGCCCTGTATGCCATTATGGTTCCACTGGGAATGATCATTGGAAATCAATTGGTCGGCTATCAAGATGCATTTATTGCTGTAATAGCCATCGTAATCGGGGTTTTCTTGCATATTTCTACCACAATTTTATTTGAAAATAATGAAAGCCATACTTACGGGAAGTATAAACTCGTTGCTATAGCAATTGGTTTAACCATTGCTTTATTGGCCGTTAATTTTCATGTTCACTAATCATAAAACGTCACTTCTAAATTTACTACTCATAGGAATTATCTTATCCATTACGTCGTGTACTTCCGAAAACAGGCAAATTGAAACCCATGATGTTGAAATCCCCATCACCTTTGTTCCCAATCAAAACGATACGGTAACACTTCAAGATGCATTTGCATATTGCGATTTAAATGATTTTTCGAAAGACTTGGTGCTGTTAGTTAACCTTGCTCCTCATTCTGGCAACTACCGACTATTTGCAGTGAATTTACTCACCCAAGACACCCTAGTTAAAGGTTTAATTGCTCACGGACATTGTAAAGGAACTGAAGGAAGATTCGCTCATTTCAGCAATGAAATTGGAAGCAATTGCTCTTCTCTCGGTCGTTACCGAATTGGAGGAAACTACGTTGGCAATTATGGCAATTCGTTTAAGCTTATCGGTTTAGATTCATCCAACAGTAATGCTGCATCTCGCTTCGTGGTGCTTCACGGCCACGCCTGCATACCAAACCAAGAACAAGAAGATGATATATGCCCAAGTGAGGGCTGCCCTACTGTTTCACCGGAAGTTTTAGAACAACTGGATCCTATTCTTAAAAAAGCAGAGAAACCAATTTTGTTGTGGATTTACGACTAGTTATTTAATACTAATCTTATACCAAGCTACCTTTCTGCGGTATTGTGCTGGTGCCAAAATGGTATTCTCGTCAATTGTCTTTCTATACGTAAAGAATTTCTTACGCATCCCTGGAATTCGATCTTTTCGTTCAAATGCCTTCAATTCGTAATCCTTTACATTTTGTAAATCGTAGTCTGTTTTAACAATATGACCCTGTGTCATAATATTAATCTCACCATCTTTAAGCAATACATCCAAACTTTTTTGAAGCGGAACGTTTACCGATACAAAGCTTTTCTTGTAGTAATTCTGTACAACTTCATCTCCAATAAACTTCGCCATAATTAAATCATCGTAATGGTAGTAATAGGTGGTAGTTGTGGTGGTATTCCCATTGGCATCGGTAGTTGTGGTAGTTACAACCACTAAATGTTGTTCTTCTAAAACGATTACTGCATCTCCTTCTTCATCTAAACCGCTGTAAGCGATAAAGTTGACGTTTAACGCTGCTCTTTTAGCTATTTCGTTGTATGCT
>CBDUEX010000331.1:0-2909 GCA_965366305.1 uncultured Bacteroidia bacterium
ATACAAGACGACGGGCACAATATACAGTGATGTTTTGATGGTTAACCCTTTAAACAAACTAAAAAAGAAGATTAAGAAAAGTGTAAAGCCAGGTATGCCATAACTAAACAACAAGTTCCCAAAGGATGAATGCATTTCATGATGATGAATATAGGTTTTGAACCTTCTATACATTCCTTCTCCCGAACCTAAAATGAGATACCTGGGATGATTACTCATCCTATCGTATCCCCTGTACTCCCATTCTGTTATATTTTCTTCTTTGGTACCTTGCTCCACTCTTTCTAATAAGTAATCAGATTGTCTTGAGCCCTGATCACTTTTAAATACGAAGAAGTAACTCGCTGAAAAGATTACGAATACTGCAATAAGCCCATAACCTTTAAGTATCTGACTGTCAAACAAATAGTAAACCGATAAGAAAAGTGCACCTCCAACGGCAGCTTTAGAAGCACTTACCAATGTCATGAACAAACACGATAAAAACACTGCAATAAAATACACCATGTTGATGCGATTCAGTTTGTTTAGTACAACAAATACACTCAGCATAATTAGTGCATAATATCCTAGTTGATTGGGAGTTCTAAAGAAAAAGGCAGGTCTTAAAATATCGTAGTTATACGATCCAAAAGCAATGTAGTATCCAATTTGAATTCCAACAGAAAGTATGATACCCCATTGCGTAAATCGAACAAACTTTCTCATATTCTGGTTGGCTATGCCCATTACATAAAACAGTACCCCAATATTATAGATATAAAATACAGTGGCCAGCATAGGAATTCCTCGATAACTGGTGATATAGATTAAATACAATATCCCATTTGCTAAAAAGGTATAGGTAAGAAATGCAAAAAGTGATTTAGTAGAGAATGGACTCCTTTTTATTCCAAGTGTAATTACAGATGGTGAAAATATCAGCATTGTAAACATCAGAAAATCACTGATTTGAGGGTTTCCACTCTCAAAGAAGTAAAAAGGGTTAAGAATTAAAAAGAGTGCCCAGAGGTAGTACTTCATTTCATTTCAGAGATAAACTCTGCGATAACGTGTTCGCTTGTGCCAGCGTTGGCAGCAAACCGATCGAGGTAGTATCTATAGTTTCTAAAGTGGTAATGTTCGCCACTTAAAAAATCGTTTAATTGTTCTGTAATTTCTGGATTATAAATATTGAGACCATAAGCAACATTGTCTTGCACATAATCACCTAAGTAATCGTGGTTTTTCAACTTTACAACCGCTAGCTTTTTGCCATGTACAATTACATTGATTCCAACTGTAGATGCAAACACAATTCCAGCATCTACCGAGTTTAACACGATATCAATATCCGAATTGCTCTCATACACTTTTATATGTCCAAGATCATTTTTGTGAAGAATATCACGTAAATATTCTGGAGATTCCCTTGGATGATTTTTAAATACAATCTCTAGCTTTCTATTTTTACTTTTTGCATAGTCGTAAATGGTACGAGCTAGATCCACATAAATTGCATTCTTCTCATCATGAGTTACAAATTTTTGATCGTCAATTGGATTTCCAAAAATGGCAACTTTTTCAATTTTGTCAGGAACTGAATCCAACGATTGTTGTAGATAAAGTGATTTATCAAAACCGGGGCTTCCTAGAGCTACTACTTGAGTTTTTGAATTTATAATTGAATCAAAGTACTCTTTTGATTTAATTCCCCATGTGATTAGGTAATCTACACCACTGCTTCCATAATTATTTACTTCCTCCACTGGCAGCGGAAACCGAATTCCTTCTTGCATTAAAAGAGTGGTTACTTTTTTCTTTTTAAGGTAGCTTATGATAAAATTACCGGGATACGCTGTATCATTAAGAAGTATGGCGTGTGTTGTTCCTTTTAACCATAGTCTAAGCTTCGGACGCAATACGGTAAACCAAAACGTCTGTCTCATCAAAAAAGAAAGAATCAAAGAATACCACTTTGTTTTTTTAGGTCCATTTGATTTGCCTTGAGGCACTTTAATATTGAATTTTTTATAGGATACTGGAATATCATTAAACAACTTTTCTGGTGTCTTAAACTTTCGAACCTCGCACAATGAAATATAGTTTACCTCAATCCCCAGTTTTTGAAGCTGTCGAGCAACCGGCAATGTTATTAAAACATGATGGTTGGGATTGGTTATTATGATATCAACTTTCAAGAAATAAAATTAAAGTAGGATGAAACTGCATGATCTTCTCTAAAGCGTTTTACTGATTCTGGACCGTTAATTCTAAATTCATCCTTTGTTTTTTCATCACTAAGCAAAGCTAACATCTTCTGTGATAACTCCGTAGCGTTTCCAACGGGAACCAGAAAACCATTTACACCATTATTAATAATTTCATTAGGTCCTGTGGGACAGTCGGTGGCAATTGAAGGAGTTCCACACGCAATCGCTTGAATTAATGTTCCGGGCATTCCCTCATTTTTTGAAGACATCACATAAACATCACTTCTACTGAAATACTTGTATGGATTACTATCAAAATTAAGAAAGGTGACTCTTGACTTCAATCCGTTGCTTTCCACTAAACCTTCTAGCTCATTTTTAAGTGGCCCCTCTCCTAGTATAAAGAGATTTGCATCTGTTTTCTCGCTGATTGTGCTAAATGCATTAATAAGTATCTTATAATCCTTCTCAACCACTAATCTCCCAACTGCCAATATTTTGGATTTAGCTCCTGCAAATGAACTGTCCAAACCATTCTCACTCTTTAACTGCTCAATATTGGTGGGAATTACTGGGTTGTTACATACCACTATCTTTTTGCTCTCCACATTGGTCAATTGCAAAAGTTCTTTTCTTAATCCTTCAGAAACAACTACAATAAAGTCTGCCTGATTATTAAGCCATCTTTTTAGTCTTAAAATAACCTTGTTTTTTATC
>CBDUEX010000332.1:0-2903 GCA_965366305.1 uncultured Bacteroidia bacterium
TTAATTTTTTGTCCAATTCTTCGTAAATAGAATTGTTACTGATATACTCTGGAACAATTTTCTTCATAGTTCTTACTAAAGACCGATTGGTAAGATGATCCTTTTGAGCATATAACTCAGAAATAATATTGTTCACTTCTAAGTAATTGTATTCTGGTACTTTGGCGACCATAATTTTTGGATTGTGAGTACCAATTGTATTCTCTCTTTCATTTAAAAGCTCTTCTTTTAGCTTTTCTCCCGGACGTAATCCTGAGAATTTAATTTCGATATCCTTACCTTCTTCAAATCCAGAAAGTTTAATCATCTTACGGGCTAGGTCTACAATTTTAACAGATTCACCCATGTCGAAAATATAAATCTCACCACCACTACCCATAACTCCTGCTTCCAATACAAGCTGACATGCTTCTGGAATCGTCATGAAGAATCGAGTAATTTGTGGATGCGTAACCGTTACAGGTCCACCTGCTTCAATTTGTCTTTTAAATAATGGGATCACAGATCCATTGCTACCCAATACGTTTCCAAAGCGAGTGGTAACAAACTTGGTATGTACATCCGACTCAAGCTTCAGTTTAGCATTTAGCGATTGCACATAAATCTCAGCAATACGTTTAGATGCTCCCATAATATTTGTGGGGTTAACTGCTTTATCTGTGCTTACAAATACAAATTTCTTCACCTTGTATTCAACTGCTAAATTGGCAATATTTTGAGTTCCAAATACATTGGTATTTATCGCTTCGTATGGATTGTCTTCCATTAAAGGAACATGCTTATAAGCAGCAGCATGAAAAACATAGGACGGTTTAAAATGATCAAACACACGTCTCATTCGAGATGGGTTACAAACATTACCTATTACAACTTCTACGTTTTCATATGCCTTTAAGTTGTTTTCAAGTTCGTATAATGGTGTTTCTGCTTGATCTAGAAGTATTAATCTTTTTGGCTTAAAACCAAGACATTGTCGGGCGATTTCACTACCAATAGAACCAGCAGCTCCAGTTACAAGAATAACCTGATTTTCAAGCTCTTTGCTTATTTTGGCCTTGCTAAGTTTAATTGGAACACGTTCTAACAAATCCTCAATTTTAACTTTCTTAATACTTTTAGGATTAAATTCACCATTAATCCAAGCATCTACAGGAGGAATTGTTTTTACCTCAATGTTGTTTTGCAGGCATTTCTCAATTATTCGTTTTTTACGAATAGAAGAAATATTGTTGATCGCAATAATTAACTCAACATCGTTGTGCTCTAAGATAAGGTTATCTAAATCAATGTCAGATGAATAAATCTTAACACCTTCAACCGACTTCCCTTGGAGCTTGTGATTGTCATCTAAAAATGCAATAACTTTTTTGTTTGAACGATTATCTCGTTCAACAGAACGTTTTACCAAAACACCAGCCTCACCTGCTCCATATACAATCAATTGCTTTGTTCCAAACGAGTTTGATGGAGCATATTGACTATAGAGTATTTTAAATCCTAATCGAAATGCAGAAAGTAAAAATACCAAAATAAAGGCGTCAATGATTATGACCGTAGGGTTGAGTAGGTGCTGTTCTAATGAATAGAAGTATAAGCCTTCTACCATTGCAATACCTAAGGTACTAATAGCAACCGCAAAAAATATTCTTATAGCATCTTGAGTACTTGTATATTTTATAATCCCAGTATAGGATTTAGTTATAAGAAAAGAGGTTAATCTGAATATTAAGACCAAGGCAAGAGGGTATGCGAAAGTCTTTAACGTAAAATTTCCGTTATGAAAAGTTTCGATAACAATGCATGCTATGGAGAATGAGAGAATGGCTAGCAGCATGTCAATCATCAACACTACCCAACGAGGTGTATTGTTGTGGGCAACACGCTTAATTCGATTAATCATATAATAGTCAGAATGTTATTACAAAAATATACAAAAAATAAGCAAGTTTTTCAACGCAGTGTTATAATACTTTCAGTTTTCCAACATATTATACTCTTCTTAACTTGGCAAATTTTAAGACCAAGGTCTTTTCACCAAATTCGGAGAAGTCAATTGTTGCTTTTTCTGGTCCATTTTTACCTTCTAATTTGGTCACTTTCCCTTTACCAAAACGTTGATGCTCCACTTCCATTCCTTCTGTTATTCCATCCATACTCTCTGCCTTAAAATCAGAAATTACCGGCGGACGTAACATCGAAGGTCGTTTTTGACGTTCAATAGTCTTTTTAAGGTTCGTTGGGGAAGTTGGTCCAGCTGTTTTTCGTTCTAAATGTCGTAATGGATTGGAATTGTCTCGAACATTTTTCCGTTCCATTTGTAAGTATTCATTGTCAATTTCATCAATAAATCTACTGGGCTCAGAAGGTAAGAGTGTTCCAAATCGAAACCGAGATGTAGCAAATGATAAAGACAGACTTTCTTCTGCCCGCGTTATAGCAACATAGAAAAGCCTACGTTCTTCTTCTAAATCACTTCTGCTCCCAAGCGACATTTGCGATGGGAATAAATTTTCTTCCAGGCCAGATACATATACATTTTTATACTCTAGGCCTTTCGATTGATGAATTGTCATTAACGATACCTTATCATTATCATCGTCATTTCTATCAGCATCGGTTAGTAACGCAATGTCTTGCAAATAGCTTCCTAAATCCTTCTCACTTTCGTTTGTATCATCTTCAACAAACTCTTTAATACCATTAAGTAACTCTACAATGTTTTCGTATTTGCTGATGCCTTCGATGGTTTTATCTTCATTTAAGGTTTTTAGCAAAAGCGTTGCTCTTGAGATATTCATTGCAACATCGTATGCATTTTGAGTCTCTTTGGTTATAGCAAAACTTTTAATCATATTCACAAAGTCACGAAACTTCGGTATGCTGGCTTTTAATACTGGGTACTT
>CBDUEX010000333.1:0-2895 GCA_965366305.1 uncultured Bacteroidia bacterium
AAAGCCCGGCGTAGTCAACGCGTGGGAACACTTCGAGCTTCCCACCAACGGTCGTAGGCTGTATTGGTTCGGAATACTAGAAGCAATGAAAGCACAAATCCAATGAGCGAATAAACAGCAATTGCATCTTTGAATAAATGCAAGTCTTTTACGTAATTTAATTCAAAATAGGTAAGTCCGAGAGTGAAAAGTGCAAGCAGTATCATTTCTTTATACAGCAAGCGTAGGGTGTCACTTTTGGGAATCTTAAAAATCTGAGTAAACCAAATTTTGGGGTTGTACTTTATCATGTCGTTTCAAAAGTATTAAAATCTAGTAGCTTTTCTCTACAATCATCTTCACTGCTTCCGGTGTAACGTTTTGTCGTTCGCCTAAAGCAACCCAGCCTCGTGCTTTAAGTGTTTCACTCACTTTTTCTGCAGTGCCTGCATATTGCTCGGTATAATCAGAAAGATGTGTTGGAATGTCCAACGACTGAAAGAACAACTCTGTCTTTTCAATTGCTTGTTGAGCTTTTTCCAGTACAGTTCCTTCTGCGATATTCCATACACGTTCAGCATATTGTGCTAGTTTTTCTTTTTTGGTTTCGATGTTATGCTGGTAATGACGAGGTGCAATGATGGCCAATGTTCTTGCATGGTCTATGCCATACAATGCCGTTAACTCATGACCGATGGCATGAACTGCCCAATCGTTTGGAACTCCTTTTTGAATTAAACCATTTAGGGCCATCGTGCAACACCACATAAAGTTGGCTGCTGAAGTATAATCTGCTGGATTTGCAATCACCTTCGGGGCAGTTTCGATTAAACTATTGAGAATGCTCTCTGCAAAACGATCTTGTAAATCTGCTCCAATTGGATAGGTCATGTATTGCTCCAACACATGTGTGAAGGCATCTGTAATTCCATTGGCTAATTGCCTTTTTGGTATGCTTGCTACAACTGTTGGGTCTAAAATTGAAAATTGTGGGAACAAACCTGGTCCGCCCATGCCTCTTTTTTCACCCATACTTCTTCTACTGATTACAGAACCACTATTCATCTCTGTGCCTGTAGCTGGAAGCGTAAGCACGGTGCCAAATGGCATTCCTACTTCAGTTCGAATTCCTTTAGCTAAAATGTCCCAAGGGTCATCTCCTTGATACAGAGCAGCACTAGCTAAAAACTTAGTTCCATCAATAACCGAACCTCCACCAACTGCAAGTAAGTAAGTAATTTTTTCTTCTTTAATAATCTTCAATGCATCTACTAGAATGTCATATTCCGGATTTGCTGGAATGCCTCCAAATTCGAGGAAGTTATAACCTTCCAAAGCAGAAATTACTTGGTCATAAATCCCGTTACTTTTAATACTTCCGCCGCCATAGAGTAAAAGTACTTTAGCGTCTGTTGGGATTTGAGTTTTTATCTTGGAGATTTCTCCTTTACCAAAAATAATTTTAACCGGATTTTGAAATTCGAAATTGAGCATAATTGTATATGTAAATAACGCACAAAGGTGGAAAAAGATTTATAAATTCGCCCAATGTCGAAGTATATAGCAAAGTCTATTGGTGATTATAATCGCTTGTATGAAGAAAGTGTAGCTTCTCCTGAAAAGTTTTGGGGAGATTTTGCTGAACAAGAATTTAAGTGGCATAGAAAATGGGAAGATGTATTGGATTTTGATCTATCTGTTCCTAAAGTGAGTTGGTTTAAAGGGGCTCAACTTAATATAACAGAGAATTGTATCGATCGTCATTTGGATTCCAAAGGAGAACAAACAGCTATCATTTTTGAACCTAATAATCCAGATGAAACTGCACTTCATATTTCTTACAACGAGCTTTCTAAGAATGTAAATAAAACAGCTAATATGCTAAAGGCGAATGGTGCAAAAAAGGGTGATCGAATCTGCCTTTACATGCCAATGGTTCCAGAGTTGGCTTATGCCGTGTTAGCATGTGCACGAATTGGAGCTATACACTCGGTAGTTTTCGCCGGATTCAGTTCTAAGAGTCTAAGTGATCGAATTAATGATGCAACGTGCTCTATGGTTCTAACTGCTGATGGTGGTTTTAGAGGAAATAGAATTACCGAATTGAAAGCCATTACAGACGAAGCACTAAAGAGTTGTTCTTGTGTTCGAAAAGTGATTGTTCTTGAGAGATGCAAAAATAAAATTACCATGGTTAAGGGAAGAGATATATGGTGGAAGGATGAGATTGATAAAGCAAGCGAAGTTTGTTCCGCAGAAATTATGGATGCTGAAGATCCTCTGTTTATTCTATACACTTCCGGAAGTACGGGAAAGCCAAAAGGAATGGTGCACACTTGTGGAGGCTATATGGTGTATACTAATTTTAGTTTTCGAAATGTCTTTCAATACCAAGAAGGTGATGTGTATTGGTGTACTGCAGATATCGGTTGGATTACGGGACATAGTTACATCGTTTATGGGCCTTTGTCTGCTGGTGCAACTACGGTGATGTTTGAAGGAGTTCCGAGTTATCCAGACTATGGAAGATTTTGGCAGGTGGTGGAAAAGCATCGCGTTTCTATATTTTATACTGCTCCAACTGCTATCCGAGTTTTAGAAAGACACGACATTTCGTTTGTTGAGAATTATGATTTAAGTAGCTTAAAGACATTAGGTACGGTTGGCGAGCCCATTAATAAAGAAGCATGGGAGTGGTATAATATTCATATAGGGAAAGAGCATTGCCCAATTGTAGACACCTGGTGGCAAACAGAAACAGGGGGTATTATGATTTCTCCGCTAAGCGGAATTACTAAAACTATCCCAACATTTGCAACATTACCATTACCTGGAATTCAGCCTTGTTTGATGGATGAAGCTGGAAATGAAATTAGTGAAGTGAATAGTGAAGGTAGATTGTGTATTAAGTATCCA
>CBDUEX010000334.1:0-2876 GCA_965366305.1 uncultured Bacteroidia bacterium
AGTTCAGTAATGAACCAGATTTTTTAGAAAAATCGATTGAGGAAGCCGGTATCTTTATTGATGATACGCCTGCACTTACAGTGCTAGAGCTTAAGGCGAAAGCCCGAAGATTAAAAAGACAACGTGGAGTAGATATGATAATTATCGATTATCTGCAATTGATGCGAGCTGAAGAAGGGAACAAAACTGCTGGAAATCGTGAACAAGAAATTAGTTACATCTCTCGATCTCTTAAAGGACTTGCGAAAGAATTAGATATCCCAATTATTGCTCTTGCTCAGTTGAGTAGAGCTGTTGAACAACGTCAAGACAAACGACCTGTACTTTCAGATCTTAGAGAGTCTGGTTCTATTGAGCAAGATGCAGATTTAGTAACCTTTTTGTATCGACCAGAATATTACGGAATTACGCAAGATGAGGAAGGTAATGACAACACTGGTTTAACCGAACTAATTGTTCGTAAACACAGAAATGGTCAACCTGGTACCATTAACCTTAAGTTTATTGGTAAATACGGTAAATTTACGGATTGGGGATATACCGATTATGGCAATGAAACATTTGAAGACTCAAGCGTTACGTTTGAAAGTAAGTTAAATGACATGTCGCCATTTGATCCTGGAGAAGATGCTCCCTTTTAAGATTATTGCGATATAAAATTACCTTTCATGCTGCCCCAATGTCCTGGGTATGAGCAGATAAACTCATATTCGCCCTTCGGTGGTGTTTTAAACGAGAAATAAACAGTTTCGCTTAAATTAGCAATAGGAGAATGTGCAATCACATTTTTGTCCGCAGGATTTACATAACCATTCTCTTTAAATCTAACCCCATTTTGACCCACGTCATTGGCTTTTCCTTTTTCAATTACAACAAGATTATGTGGCATACTTGCATCAGTACTTTTATTAACGAGTGCTATAGTGATTGCTGTATTTTCTGATACCGTAATCGTTTGTTCGCTAAATCGAATTGTGCTCATATTGTCGCCAAGAGCATCAATAAAGATGGTGTCTTTTGTATTGTATGATGAACTAATAGTGAGCTTCGGCACAACCTCTTCTGCTTTTTCTTTTTCAGACGTTGATGTGTTTTTTGATGTACACGCAAATAGCATACAAGCTGAAAGTAGGACAGTTAAATACTTCATGGTTTTTTGAGTAGGTTTTTAAGCTTATTCTTAGCCTCTTCTTCTAATTTTTTCTTCTTTTCTGCTGCTTCAAGTCTTAAACGCTCTTCTGTTTCTTTTTGTTTTTTAGCAAGTTCCTCTTTTAACTTAGACTCTGCATCCTTCACTTTTTGAGAAGTTTCTTCTTTGATTTTATTTAATTCTTGTTGAGCTAACTTTTCAACTTCTGCTTTTTTCTTTGCAACCTCATTCGTAACGATGTTGGATATATTTTCCTTTACATTCTTTTTTACTTCTTTTAAATTGAGATTTAGCGTAGGTTTCTTAAAAGTGCCACCTATTGAAAGTGCTAGCTTTAAGTAGTCTTTCATATTTAGCTCATAATCCTTGAACGGAGTATTTTTAGTTAAGCTGTTGATTCTACTAGTTTCATTTTTTAGATAGCTTGCTGGAATGCTTAAGAAACCTGAATAGTCTAAACTTCCATCCAGTTTAGAAACTCCTTGTAAGCTTAGTTTTGAGCTGTCGATGAATAAATCAAATGGATTAACCAACAATTTGCCATCTGCAATTTTAAAGTTCAACAAAAAGTCTCGCAACTCTTTCACTTGAAAATGATTTGTGCCTAGCTTAGAATCCAATCCTTTTAACACCTCTAAATTACCAACCTTGATGTTTTCTAAATTCAAGGAACCTCCTAAATTAAGGTTAGACAGCTTAGGTGACATGTCCTGATTAAGATCTGATGCAAAACTTAGTTTCGCAGTGGTCATTGCCTTTATTTCTTTGGCAATTGGGGCAAATGCTTTTACCACTTTAAACTTAGAAAATAAATTGGCAATGCTGATGTTCGAATAAGTTAAATCAAATTTAGCTCTAGGGTTTACTTCGTCGTATTGGTAGTCTCCTTCCAGAGCCAACCTGCCACCAAGTATATCCGTAGATACATTCTTTAAGATTAATGCCTTGTTTAAAACACTCATTTCGCCTTTAAAATTAGTTAGCTCTAAATCATCATAAATGAGGTTATCTACTTGGGCATTCAATGCAAGGTTTACGTTGCCTGGAATTTCTATTAAAGTCATAGAAATACTGTCTTGGCTTGATTCTTCAGTTAAGAAGGTATTGGTATTTAGTCTTGGAGAGTAAAGTTTTAAATCGCCTTGTAAAGTTTTGTCATTAAGAACATAAGCAAAGAAATTATCAAATGCACCAGAAAGTGTGATTTCGTTCTTACCCAAACTACCTTTAAAAATGGGCAGTTCTACCTGTTGATTCTTAAACTTTAACTGTGCTTGCTCTACTTCAAGCAATCTGCTCATATCAGGAGTTTGATATCTCAAATTGGTGGTTTCAAAATCTCCTTTTGCATAGAATTTATCTATCTCTGAATGGCTGATTGAATTTGCTCTACCTTTTATTTCAAGATCGGTGTAAATTTTACCTGTAAGAGTGGAGTTGTCAAAAGCTAACAGCTCTTTAAAGTTTCCAAGATTTATTTGACCCAATGCTTTTAGATCAATCAGTGGATTATTAAAGATGCTATTCATCTTTAATCTTAAATCGAATGGATCATTAGCGATTTTAAAGTGCAATTTAGGAATGTCAATTACGGTGCGATCTACATTACCATCTGTACTGTATATATTCAAATTTACAAATAAGTCTTCAGCAGGTAAATTGAAATCAGGATACTTAAACCATCCATTCTCGATGCCAAGTTTCAAGTTATATGCTGGAAAAGATG
>CBDUEX010000335.1:0-2854 GCA_965366305.1 uncultured Bacteroidia bacterium
ACACGAGCATCTGTAGGAGCAACCTTTTCAATGGTTCCTTTTATTTTTTTAATGCTTGGAGAATCTCCAATGATTTCACGTGTTTTGGTAATCTGTCTTTTAAGAACTTTGGTTTCAATTACCAAGCTGTTTTTATCTACCGCATTTCGAACCGTGATTAAAAGCTTGTTAAGGTCTGGTGGCTTATTAATGAAATCAAAAGCACCTTTTTTAGTGGCTTCCACAGCAGTTTCCATGGTGCCATGACCAGAGATCATAATAAACGGAAGTTCTGGAGCTACTTCTTTTGATTTTTCAAGAAGTTCCATTCCGTCCATTTTTGGCATTTTAATATCTGCCAATACTGCATCGTAGTTAAACTTTTTGATTAGAGCAAGGGCTGCAGCACCATCGGCAGCTTCTTCAATTTCATAACCCTCGTATTCTAAAATCTCTTTTAGGGTTTCTCTGATGTTTTCTTCGTCGTCTACTATTAATATTCTAGCCATATTAAGGTTTAATTTATCTTTTAAAAATGCAAAACTATAAGCCGGGTTCTGTATCCCGATAAATCGGGATGCCTATCATTTATCTATGCAACCTACCCTCTAAAGTAACCAGCAAGCTGATCTCGGACGAGCCGCCCTCAAACTTTAGTTTACTTGGTATTACAACGTGCAAGGTTTGTACCAAATAGATGTTACCACCTAAGCGTGTGAGCTCTTACCTCACTTTTTCACCCTTACCAAGAAATAAATCCTGGCGGTTATTTTCTGCTACCCTTTCTGTTAGCATAGCATTCCTGCCATACTACCCTCCGTTTCGGGAGGTGCACTGCCCTGCGTTGCCCGGACTTTCCTCACTTGATCAATGCCAAGAGCGATAAGCCATTTTGCAGTGCAAATGTATAGTATTTTAAACGCTATTGTGTGGTATTGATTATCAACTTGATATAAACAGGGAAATGGTCACTGTATCCACCTAAGTATTTCTGTCCGCCATACGTCCTAAATGGAAATCCTTCATATTTACTTCCATGTTGTCTAAGCCAATCGTCATCTTTTATTCCCGCACTTTTGGCTTTGTATTGCACTCCTTGTGAATTGTTTACTAATGCTTCGGATAACATTATTTGATCGAGCATATCCCACCAGTGGTGATATTTATAACTGCCCAAGTCTTTGTTCTCTAAATCCACCATTGGGTTGTATAAGTGCGATGATGTGGTTTCACTTATCTTTCCGGTTGATGAAAGATGCTTTGAAATGCTTGCATTGCTTGGTTCATCGTTAAAATCTCCCATAACAATGATTTTGGCATTTGGCTCATTCTCCATAATGTTGTCTTTAATTTGTCTTAATGCGGTAGCAGCGGCAATTCGCTTAGGTTCGCTTTTCTTTCTGCCTTCTCCTCTGCTTGGCCAATGGTTCACAATAAAATGAAGCACTTCTCCATTTCCGAGCTCACCTTTTACCCAAAGCATATCGCGTGTTTTGTCTTTAAACTGACTCAGATTCAATTGAAAGTTCTTTTGGTCAGTTACCTTAAAAACAGTGGAATTGTATAAAAAAGCGACATCAATACCACGCTCATCTGGTGATTCAAAATGAACAATTTTGTATTGAGCTTTAGCAAGATCAGCTTCTTTTACCAGATCTTCCAATACTTTTCGATTTTCAACTTCACACAATCCAAGAAAATGAGGTGTCTTTTTATCGGCCAATTGATTGATAACCTTGGCTAAGTTTTTAAGTTTGGTTGCGTATTTCGCTTCATCCCACTGAATGGGACTGGTTGGGGTATACCACTCATCGAGTTTAAGTGGATCATCTTCTGTATCGAACAGGTTTTCAACGTTATAGAAACCAACAGCATAAGAATCACTTTCATTGGTAGTGGAAGTGCATGAGAATAGTGTAAGCGAAAACAGGTAGATGAATAGCTTTTTCATTATACGGTCAAAGAAACACATAATTGATTGAATTGAAACAGAATAATATACGTTTAGAAGAACTATCCACAGTAAAATGGGAATATGTTTTTACAACTTATCGGAGTTATTGACTTGAAATACTATTTTTTTGCTCCTTATTATAAGTTGATGACATTAATCAAATCTATTTCAGGTATCAGAGGCACCATTGGGGGCAAGGAAGACGAATCACTTACACCCATTGATGTAGTGAAGTACACCACAGCATATGCCGATGTAATTGCAAGTGGTGCGAATAAGAAAATAGTTGTTGGACGAGATGCACGCCTTTCGGGAGAAATGGTAAATCAATTGGTTTGTGGAACTTTAATTAGCAAAGGAATTGAAGTAATAGATCTTGGTTTGTCAACAACGCCTACGGTGGAAATGGCTGTGGTGAATGAAGCAGCAGCAGGAGGAATTATCTTAACAGCAAGTCATAATCCAAAGCAATGGAATGCACTTAAACTTTTGAATGATAAAGGCGAGTTCATTTCTTCAGAATTAGGAGAAGAGATTATTAGCCGTGTAAAATCTTCTGAATTCACTTACAACGAAATAGATGAAATAGGAAGTTACACTCAAAAGGAAGGATATATTGAATGGCACATCGATGAAATTCTAAAACTTCCATTAGTGAATGTTGCTGCAATAAGAGACCGCAATTATACAATCGTTATTGATGCGGTAAATTCTACTGGCGGAATTGCCTTACCAAAGTTGTTGAAGGCGTTGGGAGTAAATAATGTAGTGGAGTTGTATTGTGAACCTACGGGTCATTTTCCACATAATCCAGAGCCCTTACCAGAGCATTTAAAAGATTTATCTGAGGCCGTTCTTTCAAATAAGGCACATTTAGGAATAACTGTAGATCCAGATGTTGATCGCTTGGCATTCGTAAAT
>CBDUEX010000336.1:0-2852 GCA_965366305.1 uncultured Bacteroidia bacterium
ACGCAGGTGTTTACTCAAGTTTTTTATTGCACAGTGAACGTGCTGCTCAGAAATATGGATTGGATACACGAGCAATTTTAAATGAATTAGGTGAACGCAAAATGGTAGGCGGACAAGAAGATATGATTGTTGACGTAGCATTGGATATGATTAAAAATAAATAATGGGATTAGAACAAGATTTGCGAGATAGAGGAAGAGATAGTTGTGAGCTTTGTACTTCTAAAGAAGGATTAAGTGTTTATGTAGTTGCTCCAAAAGACAATTCGAGTGCAGCTAATTGCATTATGGTTTGTGAAACGTGCAACGACCAATTGCAAAATCCGGAAAAGGTAGATGCCAATCATTGGAGATGTTTAAATGATAGCATGTGGAGTGAAACTGGGGCCGTAAAAGTGGTTGCCTGGAGAATGCTCAATCAACTAAAAGGTGAAGGTTGGCCATCCGACTTATTAGACATGATGTACATGGAAGACGAAGTTCTTGCATGGGCAAAAGATGGGATGGAATCTGCTCCTCAAGGAATCATTCATTTAGATAGTAACGGTGTCCAACTCAATGCTGGAGATTCTGTAGTGCTGATTAAAGATTTGGATGTAAA
Organism: uncultured Bacteroidia bacterium; assembly: GCA_965366305.1. GTDB lineage: Bacteria > Bacteroidota > Bacteroidia > NS11-12g > UBA9320 > UBA9320. The sequence goes on from CBDUEX010000336.1 coordinate 601, forward strand.
AGGATCAAGTTTAACAGCAAAACGAGGTGCCGCGGTGAGAAATATTCGCTTGGATCCAGAAAATGCGGAATACATCGAAGGAAAGGTAGATGGACAAACGGTGGTAATCATCACCAAGTACGTCAAGAAATCCAGTTGAAATTAAGCAAAAAAAAGGCCGGTTTTCACCGACTTTTTAATTTGGATTCAGCTTATTGTATTAAAATACGATGAGCTTTCGACCAATAGTTATCATTATCAATTTGAATAATGATGAAACCAGTTTGAGCTGTCGAAATATCTAACCTCTAAATATTCCTTCCCTCACGAAGTATGACAGTCATAATGGTTTTACCTTGAAGATTGTATATTCTATAAGATGAAAGTGATTTGAGCCTATAGTAAAGTCGTTTTTCATATAATTTTACATTTATGGTTATACAAGAAGCGTGTTGAGTTCAATAGCTATATTCCAGTCAATTTTGAATACAAGTTGAAACGTTCGTTTCGTTCAAAGAAAGAATCTAATTTTAAGAAAAGTGATATCTATTTAGATACAAATAGGAATAATTACTGAATTCGTTGCACTTTTATGATAATATTTCCCGAACATTTATCGTATTCGTTTAATCCGATATTTGGGAAGAAAAATAGGGGTCCGTCTGTGGAGACTTCAAATTCATTGAGAGAAGTTCCAATTCTAAAATCATTATTGCCCACTTCTTTTCCAACGGTACCGCAAAGTTCAAGATAGTTTGCTTTTTTAATTCGTTTAGAGTTCTTTCCCCAAAGCCAAAACCAAAATCCTTTGGTTGAAGCAGATAAAGCACCTTTTTTCCAGCGATTTAATGGATTGATTGAAAAGTCATACTTTTCGCCCTTGTTCACTTCTAGAATGGGATAGCCCCCAAACTTATCGTTGGCATTGACAACGATAAGTTTTGTTTCTTGAGGCCGAATTTTCATTGTTCACTAACGGGGTTTTGATAAGTTAAAAACGGGGGTAATTTAGGTTTTCAGATCTTAAATATTTTTAACAATGACTCTTTCAATTAGAATTTGTAATTTGTTGAGTACAAAGGAATAACACTTAGATATTTTATACAATATCTAAAAAGATACAAATTGTAAATTTTTTTTGATTATAAGTTAAACGCGATGAATCCCTTTTTTGATGGCATAAAGTACTAAACCAATGGAATTCTTGACCCCTAGCTTCTCAAGCATACGAGTTCTGTAGGTGTTTACGGTGTTTCTGGAGATGCCAAGTTCGTCAGATATTTCTTGATTTGTTTTTTCAAAACATATTAGCTTCAGAATGGCTTCTTCTCGCTCACTTAATTGCTGGTCTATAAACTCTGGTTTGCTAGCACTTTTAAGGTAGTTGGAAATATCGGAGCTAACATAAAACTCCAATTTCATCACTTTATCTATTGCAGTGAATAACTCTTCTGAGCTTGCAGCCTTGCTCACATATCCATTGGCACCATTGTCAAGCATTTCACGAACCAATCGTATTTCTTTGTGAACCGAAAGCCCTAAAAGCTTAATCTTTTCTCCGTACAACGATCGAAGTTTTAAGACAGTAGATGGTCCATCCATGATGGGCATTTCAACATCCAAAAGAATTAAATCTGGGAAGTTAATGTCAGATATACGTGTTAAAAGCTCTTGACCATTTGCCACATCATAAATCACCTCATAGTTGGGATTGTCATTTATTAAGTTAACCAATGCGGTTCTTAATACATTATGGTCTTCTGCAACGGCTATTTTAATCATACGGAATGGATAATGTTAATTCTAGTCCTTCATTAATTATGGAAGAAAAATGGATATTCCCGTCTACCGCATTCACTCTTCCTTTTATGCTATTTAATCCCAATCCTTTATAATCTAAATTGGTGTTAAAGCCAATGCCATCGTCTTTGTAGTCTAACAAAATATGTTTGTTTTTTTCGTATAAACTGATGGTAACATGGTTCGCATTGGAGTGCTTCATAGCATTGGTAGTTAACTCTTGGCAAATACGGTACAATACAAGTGCTACTATTTCTTTGTGTTCAGCCTGTAAGTTGTAGTCAAACGTAAATTTTATGGAGCTGTTGTGATTGTATCGATCTATAATGTCTGTTACCGCTGCTTTTAAACCATGACGCTTAAAGATCACAGGATATAGAATGCGAGAAACATCCGAAAACTGATTGATGGCATGTTTTAAATCCGATGAAGTTTTTTGAGCGATGTCTTGTACTTCATCCAATTCGTTCGAC
>CBDUEX010000337.1:0-2835 GCA_965366305.1 uncultured Bacteroidia bacterium
CAGCAATAGGATTCATAGCTGCAATTTGCATCGCAACATCTTTACCTGCATCAATAGAAGCTTCGTCGTTTGTAGTTAAAGCAACCAATACACCAATTCTGTTTGCACCGTGGTTATACGCTGCAACACCTTCAGAACTAACTAAAGCATAATTTGATATATCTACTTTCTCTCCAATAACCGCTGTTCTATCAACTAATATCTCTGCTAAAGTTTTACCTTCAAATGCAGATGCAAGTAATGCATCTCTATCTGCTGGTTTATTTTCTAAAGCGAAATTCGCGATTTGGTTAGCGAATGCATTAAAGTCATCGTTTTTAGCAACAAAGTCAGTTTCGCAATTTACTTCAACAACAATTCCGTAAGAATTATCGCCAGAAGCTAATGCAATTGCAAGTCCTTCACCTGCATCTCTATCTGCTCTTTTTGCTGCTTTAGCTGCACCTTTTTTTCGAAGGATGTCGATTGCTCCATCCATATCACCGTTTGATTCTTGCAATGCTTTTTTGCAATCCATCATACCGGCACCGGTCATTTTTCTAAGTTGATTTACTACAGAAGCTGTAATAGTTGTCATGTTTCTATAAATAAAATGTTAAAATCTAATGATTAAGAGAAGACTATGCTTGTGTTTCAGTCTGAGATTTCTCTTCAGCAGCTGATTCTTGAGCTTCTTTCTCTTTTTTAGCTTGTTCTTTTGCTTTGTTTCTTTCGGCTAATCCTTCAGCAATTGCATCTGCAACTTCTTTGGTAAGGATTTCGATTGATTTTGCAGAATCATCGTTTCCAGGAATAGGGAAATCAACTTTCGTTGGATCAGAATTCGTATCTACGATTGCAAAAATTGGAATATTAAGCTTTTGAGCTTCTTTAACTGCAATGTGTTCTCTTTTAATATCAATGATAAAAAGTGCAGCCGGAAGTCTGTTTAATTCTTCAATACCTCCCAATACTTTGTACAATTTTTCTTGCTCACGAGTCTTCATAAGCCTTTCTTTCTTGTTCATATTATCGAAAGTTCCGTCAGTCTTCATCTTTTCGATGGTTTGCATCTTTTTGATAGACTTTCTTACGGTACCGAAGTTAGTTAACATACCACCTAACCATCTTTCGCTGGCATACGGCATGTTTACTCTTTTTGCATTGTCTTCTACAATTTCTTTCGCTTGTTTTTTAGTTGCAACAAACATTACTTTACGTCCTGTTCTTGCGATATTAGCGATTGCATGCTTAGCGTCTTCAAGCTTAGCAGAAGTTTTGTTAAGATCAATAATGTGGATACCATTTTGCTCCATAAAAATGTAAGGAGCCATTTTTGGATTCCACTTGCTTGTAAGGTGTCCAAAGTGTACACCAGCTTCTAATAATTGTTCTGTAGTTACTGCCATTATATTAACGCTTGCTAAATTGTCTTTTCTTTCTTGCTTTTGGTTGACCAGGTTTCTTACGTTCCACTGATCTTGAATCTCTTGTCATTAACCCTTTGGCTCTAAGTGCTGGTTTGTTTTCAGCATCTATTTCTACCAAAGCTCTAGCGATAGCAAGTTTAATTGCATCTGCTTGACCTGTAGTTCCACCACCGTCAACATTAACCTGAATGTCGTATTTGCCTTCTAATTCGCAAACTGAAAGTGGAAGATTAACTGCGTATCTCGAATCTGGAGAAGCGAAGTACTCTTCAATTGGTCTATTGTTAATGGTAATTTGACCTTTACCTGTGCTCAAATAAATTCGAGCTACTGAAGATTTTCTTCTTCCTATAGTATTAATTACGTCCATTTCTTATATCTCTAATTTTTCAGGTTTTTGAGCTGCATGTGGATGATCTGTTCCAACAAAAACATGTAAGTTAGTGAAGATTTTTCTTCCTAATCTGTTTTTTGGCAACATACCTCTAACACCTCTTTCAATTAAATCTTTAGGTTTTTTAGCAAGTAAATCCTTTGCTAAAATTACTCTTCTACCACCTGGATAACCACTGAAAGTTTCGTATTCTTTCGTATCCATTTTGTTTCCAGTCATTGTAATTTTTTCTGCGTTAATTACGATAACATTGTCTCCACAGTCTACATGAGGTGTGTAAGATGGCTTGTTTTTGCCTCGAAGTGACTTTGCCACTTCTGAACAAAATCTACCTAAAGTTTTTCCTTCTGCGTCTGCTATAACCCAACGTTTGTCAACGGTTTTGCTATTTGCTGCTACGGTTTTGTATGATATTGTATCCACTATAAATGCTTTATGCTCTTAAAAATCGGGCTGCAAATGTAGCTTTTTGCTTTATATTTTCAAATAAATGACTGGAAAATATCAGACAGTGATTTCTGCCTCTTTTTTTGGTCCATTTTCTAATGAATTTCAAGGGGTTTCTTACCTTAGAAATGCAGTTGCCAATAACCCACATTTATCCACTGATTAAACTTGTATCCCACCCGCTCAAATTCGCCTATTTTTTTAAATCCCAGTTTCTCGTGCAAAATCACACTTCCTTCATTTGGAAGCGAAACTCCTCCAATTACAGTTTTGATTGTGGTTTGCCTCACCAGTTCAATTAATTGCCCATAGAGTGCTGTCCCAATTCGGCGTCCTTCAAAACCATTTCTAAGGTAGATGGAAGTTTCTGCTGCAAAATCATACGCTGCACGCTCTTTCCACTTGTCGGCATAGGCATAACCCACTATTTGATTGTCGAGCGATGCAACAAGAAATGGAAATGATTGTGAGATGCGTTCAATACGAGCCTGAATATTGGCAGCATCTATTGGAGTTAGTTCGAAGGTTACAATGGTGTGATGGATGTAGTAATTGTAGATGTCGGCGATTGCAGCGGCATCTTGA
>CBDUEX010000338.1:0-2813 GCA_965366305.1 uncultured Bacteroidia bacterium
TTATCCAAATCCGTCATCTGGTCAAATCCAGTTGGATAATTTAATCGGAGTAATAGCGATTAACGTATATAATTTGGCTGGACAACTCGTATTTGAGCGTGAACTAAGTACAGAACAGCAAGTAGAAATCGATCTATCTGCATTGCCTAAAGGAACGTATATTTTAGAGGCAGTTGGAGATGATTTTAACGAAAAACAGACCATCATTACAAATTAAAGAATGAAGAAACAACTCGTTATCCCGATCATTACTGCAATACTTGGTTTACTTATAGGTTATTTAGTCTTTGGTAATTCTAAGAGTAATCATGTGGAAGGAGAGTCTATGCAAGAAATTTGGACATGTTCTATGCATCCTCAAATTCGAATGAATGAACCTGGTGATTGCCCTATCTGCGGTATGGATTTGATACCACTCAATAATAATACCGTTCAGGATAATCCGATGGCTTTAAAAATGTCTCCAACAGCGATGCAATTAGCAAATGTGCAAACAGAAATTGTTTCCAGTGGAAGTGCAATTAAAACAATTCAATTGAATGGAAAAGTACAAGCAGATGAAAGACACATATTTACACAAACAACCCATGTTTCTGGGCGTATTGAGCAATTAGTAATAAACTATGAAGGAGAGCAAGTTAAAAAGGGACAAGTATTGGCCTATATTTATTCGCCTGAATTGATTTCTGCTCAAAAAGAAGTTTTTGAAGCACAGACATTAATTGATATTCAACCAGCATTGTTCAGTGCAGCCAAAGAGAAATTGAAAAATTGGAAATTATCAGAAAGTACAATTAATCAAATAGTTGCAAGTGGCAATATAATTGAAAGATTCCCTATTCGTGCCGATGTTTCTGGCGTAGTTGCCTCACAGATGGTGAAACTTGGAGATTATGTAAATCAAGGCAGTGCAATGTATAAAATTGCTAATTTAAATAAGTTATGGATACTATTTGATTTGTATGAAACTGATCTTAGTTGGGTAAATAAAGGAGACCTAGTAGCCTATACCATGCAGGCATTTCCTGGTCAACAATTTAAAGGGAAAATCTCTTTTATTGATCCAGTAATTAATCCAACTACACGAACAGCTAAGGCTCGAATTGAATTAAATAATTCGAAACAAAAATTTAAGCCTGAGATGTTTGTGAATGGTGAGGTAAAATCGAATTTATCACTTGCAGAAAACACCATAGTTGTTCCAAAATCTGCGGTAATGTGGACTGGTAAACGTTCAATAGTATATAAAAAGATGGAAACTGAATCGGGAACATCTTTTATGCTGCAATCTGTTACACTTGGACCATCGCTGGGTGCCTCTTATGTTATTAAAGAAGGACTTAAGATTGGGGATGAAATAGCGAGAAATGGTACCTTTAGCATAGATGCTGCAGCACAATTGGCAGGGAAACCAAGTATGATGAATCCGGAAGGAGGGAAGATGCAAACAGGACATAATCATGGCGGGACCGCCACTGATACGAAAGAAAACACCAGTGCTCAATCTAGTCTGAGCATTGAAGCAAGCAATGCTCTGGGAGGCCTATTTGACCGTTATATTCTCTTAAAAGACCATCTAGTAAAAGATGAATTTGAAAAGAGTCAAAAAGCAATGATTGAATTTGAAATTCAATTGAATGCAATTAATATGAGTTTATTTCAAGGTGAAAATCACAATGTATGGATGAAGCATAGTTCCACCTTAAAGAAATTAACAACAAAGTACAAAGCAGCAAAGTCAATTGATGTTGCTCGCGACGTATTTATATTGGTTTCGGAACAAATGATTATGATTACAAAAGCACTGCATCCAGCAATGGATAAAGTATATGTGCAGTACTGTCCGATGGCAGACCGCAACAACGGAGCAAGGTGGCTTAGTAAAGATAAAACGGTCCTCAATCCGTATTTCGGAAAATCGATGCTGAAATGCGGAGAGGTAAAAGAAGAAATTTAGCTCTATCCTTTTTTTTAATGACGATAAGCAAAGTCCTTTAACCCAATACCATTCTCATTCCTTAACTCATTTCAATTTGAAAAATAATCTTCAATTTGAAAAAAATATTTCTCATCTAAGAAATTAATGTACTGATATACAGCAACTTATGTTTGTGGCATGTTCCTAGTATTAGTATAGGTGAAAGATGGTAACTGAACCATCATAATTATAACAATTAACATTAAAAATAAATAGTATGAAAAAATTAGAAAGAAGAATGAAGTTAGGAATCAATTTAGGTATGATGTTAGTCTTAGTAGCAGGATTGATGCTAAGTGGTTGTACTAAAGAAGAAATTGAATCAAGAAAAAATGATGTAGCGTTTCAAGCAACGGATGCACCAATAGATAACGCAGAAGTGAAAGCAGTATTTGTGACTATTGCAGGTTTAAATGTAGATGGCAACGAAGTGGAAGGTTTTCAAAAAACAACCATCGAGTTATCGGCGTTAACCGAAGGGAAAACACAATTATTGAAAAATGCACAAATTGATGCATCATCGATTAATACAATAGATGTTATCTTGGATTATGATCAAGATGCTCAAGGAAATTCACCAGGAAGTTATGTTTTAAAAGTAGATGGAACAAAAGAAGCCATTAGCTCTTCAAGCAGTAAGCTGACAGTGCAAAAGATGGTTAACTTAAATGCACAATCATCAACCAATGTGGTGCTTGATTTTGACCTGCGAAAAATGATTGTCGAAAAATCAGAAGGCGACTTTGAATTGGCTAGTAAAGGTGAGTTAGAAAGCTTTATTAGAGTAGTAAACGAATCAGAAACAGGTACATTGAAAGGTGAAATAGATAATGCT
>CBDUEX010000339.1:0-2812 GCA_965366305.1 uncultured Bacteroidia bacterium
AAAGAAATTTCGAAGTACAAAGAAGGCGAAGAGGATTATGAAATTCAGTTGCGATTTAAAGATGAATACCGATACAACTTAGAGAACCTCCTGAATACACGAATTACTTTTCGAAATATGGCAACTGGCCAGATTAGCCAAGTGCCAATTAGTGCAGTTGCTGACGTGTCTTATAATTCTACTTATGGCTCTGTAAAAAGAAAAGACATGGATCGTGTAATTACTATATTCTCTGAAGTAGATGAAGGAGCAAATGCTAATGATTTAGTAGCTCAGTACAAGGAACTACTGGCAGACCACGAAATCAAGAGTGGATATGAGTTTAAGTTTGGAGGAGAGCAAGCAGAGCAAGAAGAGTCTATGGCATTCTTAGGTGGTGCTATGCTATTAGCTGTATTCCTTATCTTCTTAATTATTGTAACGCAGTTCAACTCGATTGCAGGTCCATTTATCATTATGCTCTCTGTGTTTTTCAGTACAATTGGGGTATTCCTTGGGTTTACCTTGGCACAAACTACCTTCTCTGTAATGATGACCGGCATAGGTATTATTTCCCTTGCAGGAATTGTAGTAAACAATGCTATTGTACTCATTGACTATACCAACTTATTGCGACAACGAAAACGAGCAGAATTGGGATTAGATAAAAAGTCCACCTTGTCTAAAACAGACATCATTGCAAGTATAGTGGAAGCAGGTAAAACCAGACTAAGACCAGTATTACTTACTGCAATAACTACGGTTTTAGGGCTCTTTCCTCTTGCCATAGGACTCAACATCAACTTCGGTAGATTATTACGTGAAGGCAACGCAGAGCTTTATTGGGGTGGCCAGAACGCAGACTTTTGGGGGCCAATGGCTTGGGCGGTCATTTACGGTTTAATCTTCGCGACATTCCTTACCCTAGTTATCGTTCCAGTAATGTATTACTTGAGTGATAGAATCACTTTATGGTTAAGAAAAATTACAGGCAAGAATGTAAGTGTGGCAACGGAAGTTCCAGAATAACCTCAACACAATATCTTAAAAACCTCTGCAATTTGTAGGGGTTTTTTGCTTTAATACACAGCCCACCACTATCGAAAACCCATAGATTCAACTATCTCAACCAGTAGAATATTCGATACACCAATATCTCTCAAACTAATGATTACCAATCAATTGCGTTGTTTCCTCTTCGTTTATTCTAAAATATGAATATAACAAGCACACCGCTTATTGGGTATATGGCTTTGGAAATAGTTCAGCATTACCTTTTCGAAAATACGCTACAATTAAATTGAAAATTTTAAGGTATATCTCGGGTTTATTCACTACCCATACCCAACTAGTAGTAACATATACGCGGTAGAAGCAATGTTGATTTCATTGTTAATATCGGCTTAACTAATTGCATAAAAAAAATAACTTTGAAGGAATAAGAACGGACTGAAAAATGAGAAAAGAAAGCAAACAATTTTTACGAAATTATTTAAACGCCAACTCTCCAACCGGGTTTGAAACTCCTGGACAAAAAGTGTGGTTAGAATACATCAAGCCATATATTGATGAGTACGAAGTAGATACTTACGGAACTGTAATTGGAGTGATTAATCCAGGTTGCGATTACAAGGTAGTAATTGAAGCACATGCTGATGAAATAGCGTGGTACGTGAATTATATAGATGAGAATGGCTATATATATGTAATACGTAATGGCGGTAGCGATCATCAAATTGCTCCAAGCATGAGAGTCCACTTGCATACCAAAAAAGGAATTGTAGATGGAATATTTGGATGGCCAGCGATTCATGTTAGGGATAAAACGAGAGAACCTCAACCATCCTTAAAAAACCTCACAATTGATGTTGGAGCAAAGAATAAAGAGGAAGTGCTTAAAATGGGTATTGACGTGGGTACGGTTGCAACCTTTGATGCAGAAATGATGGAGCTCAATAAAAAGTACGTAGTCGCTCGAGCCATTGATAATCGTGGAGGAGGCTTTATGATTGCCGAAGTAGCACGATTATTAAAGGAAAAAAAGAACAAACTTCCTTATACCCTGTACGTGGTAAATGCGGTTCAAGAGGAAATTGGACTTCGAGGAGCTGAAATGGTAAGCCGAAGATTGAAGCCAAACGTAGCATTGGTAACGGATGTAACGCACGACACCCAAAGTCCGATGTACAATAAAAAGGTACAAGGCGATACGCATTGCGGCGGTGGGCCGGCAGTTACAACGGGTCCTGCGGTTCAAAACAATCTACTTAATATGATAGTAGATGTTGCAGCTAAAAAGAAAATTAAAATACAACGACAAGCAGCAAGCAGAAGCACGGGCACAGATACAGATGCATTTGCGTACAGTGACGTAGGGGTGGCATCAGCACTGGTTTCGCTTCCATTAAAGTACATGCACACAACGGTTGAGATGGTAGCTTATAAAGACATCGACGATTGCATCAAATTGATGCACGAGTTTTTGATCCAATTAAAAGCCAATCACGACTTTCGATATTTCAAGTAAAATTAATCACCAATAATGGGTATGAAATTTTTACATATACCCATTTTTAGGTGTATTCCAAATTCGGGAAAACGGTCTAAAGCCGTTTTTTTTGTCTCAATTCTAAAATACTAGACGCTTTTCCACATTGCCATTTGACTGTCAAAATTAAATTTGTGTTAATTCTTAGAAATAATTTCGGACATAACATTCTGATAATCAATGTATGAAAACCGTTTTTTTAAACTCGCCTATCAAATACCCCACAAATGGGTATTGCTGAAATTTGCTAGAATATCTTTCCTTTGTTGATAACTTAATATTTTA
>CBDUEX010000340.1:0-2795 GCA_965366305.1 uncultured Bacteroidia bacterium
CGTCGAAAAGTGAAAACAACTATCAAGGTTTTGGTTCTGACCAAGATTTTTATACTCCTAATTATCATTTCTTAAAACCAGACTTATTTCCTTATAAGTTGGCTCCAGATCATGTAAATAGTAAACACAGTGATTTCGCGGCTTGTGCTAAAGTTATGGGAGTGGCCAATGGACGAAGAAGACCATTTCGGCCTCGTTCTGTTATTAATATTTCAGCTATGAGTTTTGGGAGTTTAAGTGCCAAAGCAGTAGAAAGCTTAAATAAAGGAGCATTAAAAGCAGGTTGTTATCATAATACCGGAGAAGGGGGATTGTCTCCTCATCACAGCCATGGTGCCGATGTAGTTTTTCATTTTGGTACCGGTTATTTTGGTGTACGCAGTAAAGATGGCAACTTAGATTTAGACAAACCTGAAAAACTGGTTGAGAATAACCAGTTTGTTAGAGCTATAGAATTAAAGCTATCTCAAGGTGCAAAACCTGGAAAAGGGGGTGTGTTGCCTGGTAAGAAAATTACGGCTGAAATAGCTGCTATACGTGGAGTGGAAATGGGTAAAGACGTACTAAGTCCCGCTAGCCATAAATGCTTCAATAACTTAGATGAATTACTGGCTCTTATAGAAACTATTGCAGATAGAACAGGCTTGCCAGTTGGAATTAAATCTGCAATTGGTAAAACTGAATTATGGGAAGAAATGGCAGACAAAATGGTTGCCAATGGAACTGGTCCCGACTTTATAACCATCGATGGGGGTGAAGGAGGAACAGGAGCAGCACCTCCAAGTTTTGCAGATCACGTTTCACTGCCTTTTTACAATGCTTTCCCGTTGATTTATAAGATATTTAAAAAAAGAAACCTAACGGAGAAAATCGTATTTGTTGCTTCTGGAAAATTGGGTTTGCCTTCAAATGGTGCTAGAGCATTTGCCTTAGGTGCAGATATTATTAATGTTGCTCGTGAAGCGATGATGAGTATTGGTTGTATTCAAGCTCAGGTTTGCCATACCAATAAATGCCCAAGTGGGGTTGCCACTCAAAATAAATGGCTGCAGGCTGGAATAGACATTCCTTTGAAATCAGATCGCTTTTATCACTATGCGAAGTATTACAGAAAGGAACTTATTGAATTGTCGCATGCAAGTGGTTACGAGCATCCTTGTCAATTTGAAATGACGGATATTGAAACAACTACCGACGATCACAATCAAATAAAGTCAATGAAAGACACCTATGGCTATGATAAAGTGCCTGTGCCTTTTAATAATATGCAAGAGCTTTATGATTGCCCACATTTAGGTGGTGCTAAAGAATAGACTTAGAATAAATCGTCTTCTTCTAAACCATCATCTCCCTCAGGAAATTCGTCGTCATTATTGTCCCCAGAATAATTTCCACAGTTAATTTCTATGGTCATTTCAATATCGGGTCGCTTAAATGGTCCTCTATCAATTCCTGATTTAGGGTCGGCATAAACCTTCTCCATATACTTCGCAAAAATTGGCAAAGCCATGTTCGCTCCCTGACCTAGTCCTGTACTTCTAAAGTGAACATTTCTTTCTTCTGCTCCAACCCAACATCCGCTTACTAAATTAGGAGTAACGCCCATAAACCAACCATCTGAGTTGTTTTGGGTTGTTCCAGTTTTTCCACCAATGGCTGCATCAGCAGGAATATTATAGCTTCTTCTTAATCGAGCAGCAGTTCCTCCCGGTTGAGCAACTTTTTCTAACATCTTGCAAATAATATAGGCCGTTTGCTTACGAATTGCTTCGTCTTTCTTAGGTGTAAATTCTTCTAAAATATTACCATTTTTATCTTCAATTCGCGTTACAAAAATGGGTTCAACCCAAGTGCCTTCATTCACAAATGTTCCGTATGCTCCAACCATTTCAAATACAGAAATATCCATGGTACCTAAACAAATAGATGGATAAGGTTCAAACTTGCTTTCGTCAATTCCCATTTTACCTGCTGTTTGTCGAACTACTTCGGCACTATTTGGCCCCAGTCGTTTCATAACCCTAGCAGTGATTGTATTAATCGATTTTTGAAGTCCACCATAAAAAGTAACTTCTGCAGGAGCAGGACCACTATTCTGTGGAGACCACTGTTTTCCGTTTCCGTATTCAACTATTACCGGACCTGTGCTCTCTACTTCACACGGCTGAATTCTATCGTCATCCAGGCCTCTAGCATACACCAATGGTTTAAATGTAGAACCTACTTGTCTTGTTGCTCGTTTATTTACATGGTCGTATTGAAAGTGCTTATGATTGATGCCCCCAACCCAGGCTTTGATGTAGCCTGTTTGCGGTTCTAAACTCATAAAGCCAGTATGCAATATTTGTTTGCAATATTTCAAAGAATCCATAGGACTTAACACAGTATCAATGTCGCCCTTCCATGAAAATAGTTTCATTGGAACAGGATTGTTTAAGTGAAAATCTATTGAATCTTGTTTTTTGCCATATTTCTTTTTTAATGAGCGATAGGTTTGTGTTCGCTTCATCATCCTCATCGGATAATCCGGGTCGGCAACTAAATTACCTCGCTTGTCTTCACCATACCAAGGGTCTCTATTTCTTCGTTTAGTTTCGTCCCAAAACTGCCCTTGAAGTTTCTCCATGTGAGACTCCATTGCCTCTTCCGCATATTTTTGAAGCCTAGAATCGATGGTAGTGTATATTTTTAAACCGTCGTCGTAGATGTTGTATTTCACGCCGGTCTCAGCTTCATAGGATCTTGTCCATTCCTTCATCCATTTGGTGAGGTAGGATCTAAAATAGGTAGCCATT
>CBDUEX010000341.1:0-2764 GCA_965366305.1 uncultured Bacteroidia bacterium
CGTGGCCGTATGAATATCGATTCCTGCATTAAAGGCTTCCATCATACCTTTATCTTCTGCAACCGAAGCTACTATTCGCAACTCAATTTGAGAATAATCAACCGCCAACAAAATGTGATTTTCGTCTCGTGGTATAAATGCCTTTCGTATCTCTTTGCCTTTATCCGTTCTTATAGGTATGTTCTGTAAATTAGGATTGTTGCTACTCAATCTCCCCGTAGCGGCAACAGCTTGAGCAAAACTGGTATGCACTCTTCCGGTATCTGGATGAATCAGTTTAGGCAAAGCGTCAACATATGTAGATTTCAACTTATTTGTTTTTCGGTAATCTAGAATAATCGAAACAATTTCATTGTCTTCAGATAATTTTTGAAGTGTATCTTCATCTGTTTTATACTGCCCGGTCTTTGTTTTTTTAGCCTTTGCATCCAACTTCATCACATCAAAAAGTACTTCCCCAAGCTGCTTGGGACTTGCTATATTAAAGTTACATCCAGACAATTCGTAGATCTTGCTTTCTAGTGCAATGGATTCTTTCTCTAACTCTTTGGAATAGGCATTTAAAAAACCATCATCTATTCTAATTCCTTCTAATTCCATATCAGCCAATACCGACACTAATGGTATTTCCATTCGAACCATCAGATGAGCCACTTGTCGCTCCATCATTTGTGATTCTAAAGGTTTTTTAAGCTGAAAAGTTATATCTGCATCTTCTCCTGCATACTCGGTTGCCTTGTCTAATGGCACTGTGTCAAAAGTCAATTGATTTTTGCCTTTCTTACCTATAAGTTCTGTAATAGAAACGGGTTTATAGTTTAGATACTTTTCAGCAAGGATATCCATGCCATGTCTTCCATCGGGATTTACCAAATAATGAGCAAGCATCGTGTCGAATTTTGGTCCAAGTATCTGAATTCCGTACTTGACTAAGACCATCAAGTCGTATTTTAAATTTTGAGCGATTTTTTCAATTTTTTGATCCTCAAACAAGTGTTTAAATTCATGTAAGATGGCTTTTGTTTGATCGAAATCTGGAGGCATGTTCACGTAAAAGGCTTCTCCTTTTTTAAAGGAAATTGCGAGCCCAAGAACTTTTGCGTCCAGTTCATTCAACGAAGTAGTTTCGGTATCAAAACAGAAGGATTTTTGATCCTCCAACTTTTTAATCAAATCTGCTCTTTTTTCTTTGGTATCTATTAGTGTGTAATTGTGTTTTGTGGTTTCTATTGATTGCAGCGGCGTTAATTCTTGAGTTGAAGACATTACAGAGCCTGCTTGTTGTACCGAACTGGCACCAGACGAGAAAAGATCACCTTGAACTGCCATACCTGCAGCCATTTGATCACCAAAAATCCTCTTTCCCAACGTTCTAAATTCAAGCTCTGTAAACAGCTGATTTAGCAATTCTTTATTGGGTTCTTCTTTTCGAAGTTCTTTCTCATTTAATTCAATATCTACGTCTGTAATTATTGTAGCTAGATGTTTAGAAATGAAAGCACTTTCTTTGTTTTCTTCAATTCGTTCTTTAAGTTTTCCGGTAAGCTTATCTGTGTTTTCATAAAGATTTTCTATGGTGTCGTATTCCAACAGGAGTTTGGAAGCAGTTTTGGCACCAACACCGGGAACCCCGGGGATATTATCTACCGCGTCTCCCATCAATCCTAGTAAATCAATTATTTGTTCTGTTCGATTTACACCAAATTTTTTACATATTTCTTCTGGTCCCCAGATCTCAGGAGGATTGCCTCCTCGTGCGGGTTTAAACATTAATATTTTATCAGTTACGGCTTGTCCAAAGTCTTTATCTGGCGTCATCATATAGGTGATAAATCCTTCTTTTTCAGCTTTGTGTGCTAACGTAACTATGACATCATCAGCCTCATATCCTTCTTTTTCAATTATTGGAATGTTAAATGCGTCAATAATCTTGCGGATGTACGGCTCTGATCTTTTTATGTCTTCTGGAGTTTCATCTCTGTTGGCTTTATAAAACGCATAGTCTTGTTTTCGAATAGTTTCAGATTTATGATCAAAACAAACCGCAATATGAGTGGGTTCGTATTTTTCGAGAACCTCAAGCAAGGTTGTGGTAAATCCAAACATTGCATTCGTATTTAAACCATAGGAAGTAATGCGAGGGTTCTTGATAAATGCGTAGTATGCTCTAAATATTAAGGCATATGCATCCAATAGAAATAGTTTCTTTTCTGATGACATAATGTTTTGCCAAAATTAGAGTTATTCAGCAAATAATGCTGTGATAATGCAACTTATCTGAAAATTGCCAAGAATTGTTAGAAGCTAACTATGCTGCGGTATTTAATCAATGCTTAATCCCTGCTCATGAAGAATTGAATGATATACCATAACATAAGCATAAAGGAAGCAAATAGTCCTAAGGCAGCTACAACATATTGCCCAGAGTTATACCGGTGAATAAGATTCGAGGTTTGATAGAGAATAGACCCAGCGGCCAATAAAACCATAAACCCAGAAAATACTAAGCCTAAATCGAAACCAAAAGCGATTCCAGCAACAATAATTCCTATGGCGATAATGCTACCAATTGCTATTGCACTTCGAAGAAATGAAAAGTCTTTTTTAGTTAGAAATACCACAGCAGTTAATGCAGCAAATAAGAACAGCGTTACTAAAAATGCTTGTTGAAGTATAGCTTCTCCGCCGCTGTAATACATGGCCATGTAAAGCAATGGAACAAAAATAAATGCCTCTGCAACAATATAGAGTCCAAATCCAAGGT
>CBDUEX010000342.1:0-2760 GCA_965366305.1 uncultured Bacteroidia bacterium
AATCAAATTCTATAATAGCCCTGCTTTGTCCTTCTGTCGCATTGGCTTTCGTCCTCCACGCCAAGAACAAATGACCTCCCGATAGCTATCGGGACTGCCACAGAAGCCGCCCCTGATAGAATTTATCCCGCCCGCGGTAATTCGACATAATTTCTTTAAATCGACCTTTTGAATTCGCCGCGGCGAGCAAGTAGTCTTGCCTTTGACCAAAATCCACTGAAACGAAGAGCAAGAGGATTTCTTTTTGTGTCAAGACAAAAAAGCAAAACAACATTCTCGATTAAATCAAATTATAAACCATTCAATTTTCTCATTAAATTTGTACAATGCAATTAAAACGAAATGCTCTACTACTCAGTTTGTTAATTATAGGTTTTGCTTCTTGTACTTCTGATCAAAAAGCAGAAGAAACTGAGAAGAAAGCTCCTTATGCCGATAGTGATTGTAAGCTTGATCAGGTTAAGCTGGCACAGCACAGCGATACCTTTGATTTTGATGTAGCCTATGATGGTGATTACACTCGAATTGTAAGAGCAAGTGAGACATTGCATAAAACAAAGACGTTAGGAAATGATGCTGCAACTGCAATTCGTTTTGTGTATCAACCTGATAAAAAATTGTTTGTGGTGTATAATGGCGATAAAGTGGTAAGAGAACACAAGGTGCTATTAGCAGAAGATGAATCCCGTTCAGAGTTAGATCGCATTGCATGTGAATATTTTGTGAAATCTCGTAGAACAGTGATAAAAGGAGAAGATGGTTTTGAATTTACCTTCCTCAAAAATGCCAATGGATTACATTTAAATACTCCAGAGAATGCACCTTTCCGGTTTAGTTATATCCAAGATAAAAAAACGGCATATTCCAACATCGTTAAATATACACCTGGTCCTAAGGTGGAAGTCGTGGCAGAGTAAGATGATGGCAATCTTTTGAGTGTTCTAATAAGACTTGACATTCTTTTTCTATAATCTAATGTCTATCCCGCAAGCGTTAGCTCTTCGATAAAAAATTTCTATCGAAATTTCACTCAGACCGACACGCTAGCCGCATACTTTTGATATGTTGAGTGTTTGTCGCGACAAACCGATTTTCAAGGTGATTAAGAGTAAACAAGGGTCAAAATCCGTACATTATTTAAATGATGAATCTCTGACAATTTGTTAAGATAAATTTTACGTATATTTGAAAACATGAATCCAACGTACAAATTAACTCGAATAATGGCACTTGCATTAAGTGTTGTTTTTCTGTTAAGTACATTTGGAGTTAGCCTTGATTTGCATTTATGCCAAGGCAAAATAAAGACATTTAGCTTTTTAGGTGATGCACAGAAGTGTGCAGAAATGGATGAAAACACACAATGTGAATCTCCAGATTTTGCGGAAGCCATACAGAAAAAGAAGTGTTGCTCTGATGCAAATATTTATGCTCAAGCATCGTTTCAAACCGACATTCTTACACATTTTGAAGTAAAGAATTTCGATTTTGTTGTTGTTCCATATCCTATTCAAGCGGTAAGCTTATGTAAAGCTGAGGTTTCTGATACTTGGATGTATCCGCCTCCAAATGATTGTGGCAAGCAATCAATACTGATTTTACATCAGACCTTTCTCATATAATACCATTATTTTTTTTGAGTGCTATCAGCACAATGTTTTGGCAATTAGCCATTTCTCGTTCACTTAATTTAAAAAAGAATAATGAAATCAATACTTTTAAAAACATCACTAATGTTTGTTTTACTTGGCTCAATAGTAGCTTGTAATTCAAACAATTCAGAAACAAATAAAACAGGTAAG
Organism: uncultured Bacteroidia bacterium; assembly: GCA_965366305.1. Lineage (GTDB taxonomy): Bacteria > Bacteroidota > Bacteroidia > NS11-12g > UBA9320 > UBA9320. The sequence continues at coordinate 1,803 of CBDUEX010000342.1, forward strand.
GAGTATACTTCTGCCTATGTATGTCCTATGCACTGCGAAGGAAGCGGAAGCGACTCTGCAGGAACATGCCCAGTATGTGGAATGGATTATATCGAAAACACAACTAACAACAATTAACAATCATAAACATGAAAAAAATAATACTTATCACAACAGTGCTTGGATTAGCACTTACTGCAGCAGCTCAAACTGATGTAAAATTGACCGTTAATCACCTTTTAGGTTCTTCTAGTTTTAGCTACAATCTAGATTCGGAAAACGACATGGGACACGATTTTGAAATTCAACGTCTGGAATACTATATTTCGGGAATCAGTATAACTCATGACGGCGGAATGGTAACCAATGCTTCGGATGTTTATATCCTTCAAAGGGCAAACAAGAGAGATACTATTCTTCTAGGTAATTTTAATATAACCACCGTAGAATCAATTAATTTTTCCATCGGTGTGGATCCAAGTGTTAACAATGGAGATCCGTCGCAGTGGTCGGCTTCTCATGCGTTATCACCTAAAAATCCTTCAATGCATTGGGGTTGGTCAGCAGGATACCGTTTTGTTGCTTTAGAAGGAAAATCAGGAGCTAATCTTAATCAAGACTTTCAGATTCATGCTCTAGGTAATAAAAATTACTTTAAGCAAAGTATTCCAACTGGAGCTCAAAGCATTTCAGGAGCATTGGTAATAGCACTTAATGCAGATTATAACAAAGCTGTTTCTCAAATATCCATGGAAAGTGGATTAATCGAGCACAGTGAGAATAACGAAGCTGCAGCATGTCTGAGAAATTTTCAAACCAAAGTCTTTACATCGTTATCTGGTGATGGGAATACGCTATCAACTCAAGAGTTAGAACTGGATAATGCTTTTACCATTTTACCAGTGCCAAGTAATGGTGAAGTAGATGTTGTTGTTGAGGATACTCGGTTCTTACAAGGTTCTATGATCATCACAGATAT
>CBDUEX010000343.1:0-2756 GCA_965366305.1 uncultured Bacteroidia bacterium
GCCTGGTAATTCACCAATGGTTATAAATTCTAATTCCCCATCGTTCATTCGCTGAATTTCAAAAGCAGCGTTGTTGGTTTCTGAAGCAGTAGACCATGTTAACTGTACACTGTGGTTCTGCATTAAGCTCGCCTTTACAGCTATAAACTCAACTGGAAGCGGATTACCCCAAGTTAAGGTATACGTGGCTGGTGTAAGGTCTTTAAATGATGCACTGTCAAATACCGTATACTGAAACGAGGTTGTAGTAGTATTTAAACCCTCAAACAAGATGCCCAGTTGGGTAATGTCGTAGGCAACAATAATATATGGGTTGGATTCAGAAGGTACGGTTGTTCCGTCTAATCCAAATTTAATAACCACTCCGTTGTACATCAATTTGTTTCCATCTGACGGCAATGCTGTAATAGCCATACGAGCACCGTGTTCTATAAGCCCATCTTCGTAATCGTTTGCACTTATAGTTGATGTACCTTGTGTTCCCAAGATAATTAAATCGTTGAGCTGTGGGCTCGGTATCGTTAAATTGATCGTTGCTGCTTCTGGACGTTTATTGACACCAAAATTGGCATTAAATACATTGGCATTGGTTACCACGATGTTATTGATGATTCCATCTATCGCTCCGTCGTTTCCAGACCCAATTCCTAAAAGCTCGCCTGTATTCACCCAGTTTGTAGGCAAGGATGATGTGGTTAACACACTTCCAATGGTAGAAAGAGATGATGTTAAAATAATTTTGTACGTTCCTGCTGGCACGGCACCAATAACAAAACTACCCAGCGGATTTACCGCTTGAGATCGCAACACCATGTCGCCGGTTTGAATTACGTTTACATAAATGTTTTGGCTATCCAATAAGCTAATTAAGCTTCCATTGATTTCATTATCGCTCATTCCATTTCCATCGTTAAAGATGTTCCCCGAAATTTGATAATTTAATACTGGAGGATTGGTATACGCTTGGCCTGGACCAAAATCAATAAACGAATACATAATTCCGCCACCTGTAAGCTTGATTCTAAAATCACTGATGGTATCGTAGGTAACACGAACTCTGTTCTTATCGTCTAATGCATTCACCGTGTTTGCAGCACTTATAGATCGAAATGAAGTTAATCTTGTAAACACATTATAGGTTGCTTGCAGATTGGTTGTAGCATTTAACTCACTGGTTTTAAATCTTCCAAAGCGAGCCGATTGGTTACTATTTGCATCTCCGTTACCGTCAATATCATACACATTAATCTTTACGTTAAGCAACGAAACCTTGGTACCGCTAGGTGTTTTGGTGGACGTGTTATACGTAAAAGTATTCCCTTTAATAAATTGGAAGGAAAAGGTAATTCCACCTCCGTATCCAGTTGATGTTCCATTAGGCATCGAAGCAAAATGTGAAAACAACCGTTCTGAGTTGAAACTCCATCCGCTACCAGAAGCAGCTGTTTGATCGAAGTTAGTAATCGTAGTCCCCGAGCTAATACTGTCAATTCGGATGTAACAATCGATCACCTGTGTTCCGATCGTTCTAACATTTTTGTACAATACAACATTGCCTACTTGCTTGCCTGTGGAGCCTGAAGGATAGTATTGAATAGTAACGCCAGTTCCACCAAAATTGATGTTGCCGCCGGCATTGTCGTAATAACTTGTTTGTGCCGATAATCCATTTGAAAAAATCATGGATAACATTACAAAAACAGAAGTAATTACAGAATTTTTAAGTGAATGGAAAACACTCCATTGAGGAGTATTTGCAGATACATTCTTGTAGTTCATAATAGTAGTTTATAAGTTAATTCCAACATGTTTAGGTTGAAATCGTTGACACAAAGATATAGTCAATTCGTGTCATATAATGTGTCAGAAAATCATTGGCAATCATAACTCACTGATAATGAGGTGATTTATTTTTAGTTGAACGAATAGATTTGTTACTTAAGGTCTAAAACAGAGCCAATTACGCCATTCCGCTCATTCCAATTAGCACACCCAAGGCATCAAAATCTTTTTAGGTATTTTTGACCGCGATTTACCATGAACAAAAACAAACTCACCGTCTTACTTACTGACATTCGTTTTTGGTTGATTGTGCTGTTTGCATTACGTCTTTTTGGTATTACCGATGCTCCATTGGAAGCTGGACATAATTGGCGGCAAAGTCTCACCAACATGGTAGCCCGAAATTTTCTGGAAGAATGTTCTAACATCCTCTATCCAAGAATTGATATGGGTGGTGAAAAAACAGGAATTATTGGCACTGAATTCCCCTTATTTAATTACCTCATTTACTTGGTTTCGGAAGTATTTGGTTACGCCCATTGGTATGGAAGATTAATCAATTTAGTAATGTGCTCCATTGGCATTTTCTACTTTCATAAACTCATCCATAGAATATTTGACAAACAAACTGCTTTCAATTCGGCTATCATTTTATCCCTATCGATTTGGTTTGTTTTTTCTCGCAAAATAATGCCCGACACTTTCAGTATTGCACTGATAATGATAGGCTTATATTATGCGTACACCTATCTTAAAGAAGGAAGTAAATGGCACCTCCTCCTCTACTTTTTGTTTGCAACGCTGGGAATTCTTTGCAAGATTCCTGCCTTGTCGCTCTTCAGCGTCTTGGCTGTTACGCTTTTCATTAAAGAAATTCCCAAGCAACGAAAGCAAGCAGTTTATGCTGCTGGAGTGCTCTCTTTTAGCATTGTTTGTGTTTGGTATTTTTATTGGGTTCCACATTTACTAGAAAC
>CBDUEX010000344.1:0-2739 GCA_965366305.1 uncultured Bacteroidia bacterium
ATGACAAAAAGCAGTAAAAAGAAAAGTGGTCATAGCACTTGCCAAGACCACTTTCTGTAAAGTATGTTTTATGAAGTTAGAATTTGTAAGAAAATCCTACTCCTAATAATCTTTTAAATTGGGTTCTTGGCCCTGCTCCAATTTGAATATCGTTTTCATCATAGATTGCTACAGCAATATCATTATCATGTATCACATGCGTAAACAAGCTAACTCCAATGTAATCGGTTAGTTTCATGTTTAGCATGGTTTCCCAGTTCACATCAACATTTTCTCTATTTGCAGCATTTTTATCGGTGTAATTATTAAACAAGTTTAAAGTCGATTTAAGGTTTATCTTTTGCGTTAAATCTTTATTGAAAGTAGCACTCACCAAGGCACCAAACTCTGCTCTAAAATTGTTAGTATAAAATTGAACCCCTGCGTCATCTACCGTAGCAGGAATGTAAATGTTTTTTGCAGCGATACTGTCGTCATTTACAATGGTAAACTTACCTGTAGCTGGCGAAACATAGAGTGATAGATAATCAGTTGCTTTATAGTCCATTCCAATAGATGCAAGAATAAAAGCAGGTGCTAAGAATTTTGAAATTACAGGGCGATCATCATCATCAATAGCAGGATTAGAGAAATCATAACCTTTGTCGAATTGTGATTTAAAGTTAAATAAAGCAGCATAGTTTAATTTTTTTGTTGCTCTTACCCCAACCTTGGTTAATAGATCTATTTTGTCTTCGTTTTTACGAATTCCTTCTCCAACATTTTGAACTAAACCATATGCTAAATCAAGATTATTTACCCACTCTACTTTGTCTTTTTTGTAGTTTGCAAAAACATTTCCAAGTAAGTTAATAGAATTTGAGTTTACACCACCTGCAGCCCAATTACTTAATCCAAGTGAATTGAAATTAACAGCGGAGAATCCACCTTTCTTCCATATAATGGGAGGAGTTAAAGAGGCAACGTCTGCCTTTAGCCCATTTACTTTTGCCTTTGCTGCTTCGAGTTCGGTTTTTGCTGCTTCAAGTTCTTTTTTCTTCGTTTCTAAAGAATTATCCTGTGCAGTTGCTATCAAAGTACAACCAAAAAGGATGAATAAAAGTGAAAGTTTTTTCATTACGTATATATTTATTGTTTTAATTGATTTGGATATTTGACGTGATTTTCTGTGTACGTCACAATCGAATTGGCTTAAGCGAAAGAAATCAAGATATGATTCTTATCTACTTTTTCGTTTACAGATATATGTACTTTATCTATAATGCCCGCTTGGGGTGATTTAATAGCATTTTCCATTTTCATTGCTTCTAGCACTAGCAAATCTTGCCCTTCTTCTACTTCGTCACCTTCAGAGATTTTAATTGCTAGCACAAGGCCAGGCATCGGAGCTTTTAATTCTTTAAGCTTCTTTTTACCTCCTTCCATACCCATGGATTTCAATAAGACAGCAAGTTTATTTTGCAAGGTTGTTTCAACTTTTCTCCCATTAATTAATAAGGAAAGATTACCAGTTGCAGTGTCTTTATCAAGCACCTTAATTAAGTATGAAATATTATCGACAATTAGATTAAACGTACCATCTGGCAATTCAATGATGTCATAATTGATTGATTCGTCGTTGAACAGTAATTGATCCTCTTTTTTAGTGATGAAATAGGAATTGTTGTTTACCTCTATCTTAGCCATAAATCACTGCAATGTTAATTATATTTCACTAAAACTTCTTCTAAAGGCTTGCGTTCTAAGACAGGTACTTTAGCATCATCTGCAGGATATCCAATTGGAATGAGTAGGTAGGCTTTTTCATTTTTGGGTCGTTGCAATAAATTAGAAAGAAAGTTCATAGGGCTTGGTGTATGAGTTAAACTAACTAAACCCAATTGGTGAATGGCCTGTAATAGAAAACCACAAGCTATTCCAACACTTTCGTTTACATAGTAATTTTTTCCAGTTGAACCATCTGCATGGATGTCATAAGATTTTTTAAAAACAATAATTAAGTAAGGGGCAATTTCAAGAAATTCTTTGTTCCAATCTGTTCCAAAAGCTTTTAGGTCTTCTAACCACTCATCTGACATTCGTCCATGGTAGTTTTCATATTCTTCTTTTTCTGCGGCATCTCTTATTTTTTTCTTTAATACGGGGTTGGAAACCATACAGAAAGTCCATGGTTGTTTGTGAGCTCCACTTGGAGCAGAGGAGGCAATGTCAACAAGGTTGTTTATTACTTCTTCAGGAATTGGTTTGTTGCTAAATTCTCGAACACTTCGTCGATGTTGCATAAAAGCATTATGCTTTTGACTTAATGTGATTAATTCGGAATCTGATTTCGATGGGTAAAAGGAGTGGTAAGGAATAAAATCATCGGACATAAAACAAATGTATTACATCTCATTTAAACCGAATTTATTTCTTCAATACGATAATTAAAATCTCGTAGTTCGTTAAAATTGATGTTTCGTGAGCCATAGATGCTTACTCCAATAAATATTGCCAGACTAATTAGCCAGGCTACAAACACTGCTTTAAGGTTAATTGAATTAGCCATGTTAAAAATGAACTGCAAGATGGCAAATCCTAAGGTGCCTATTGGTATAAGTACAATTGATAGAAGGGAGATGTTGAACACCCAATTAAGTGCCGGTGAGTCAAATAAATGAGGGGCACTAAACGATTGGTCATTGAAGTGCAAATTTGCGTTTCCGGTAGCATTTGCAAGTAGTGTAATTGATATTAATA
>CBDUEX010000345.1:0-2720 GCA_965366305.1 uncultured Bacteroidia bacterium
GTAATAGGTACACCCGTATAGGGCAAAGGGTGTGCCAAGGATTATTGCATACCAAAGAGCTTTGCTTTCTTGGCAAAAGTGTAAAACAAGAATACACCCAAGGTAAAAGTACCTAGAAATAGTGCAGCCATATTCCATTCTTTAAAGATGATTTTTCCTACCATAAACAAGAAGGAATAAACGATTAAAATTCCACCAAACCAACTTATAAATAAGAAAGGCATTCTTTTCTTAAAATCGTCAAATCCATCCGGATAAATCTTTGCTTTAAATTGTTTTAAATGAACGGCATCATCTCGCTTGTTCATGAGGCTAATTGCTACCCAAACAAGTGTAGTTACACCAACAGTGATAAAAAATGAAGTTGGATTTGTAGATATGGATTCTTTCAGCACTGGATATTGTTCGGCTAAGCCAAATTTTAAGATTCCATAGACTATAAATGGAGTAACCGTTGCGGCTATTTCTGCCCAAGCGTTAATTTTAAACCAAAACCATCTTGCCATTAAAAGTAATCCTAAACCTGCACCACATTCCATAATGAACTCCCAAACGCCACTAATCGATTTGACTTGCGTAGTTACCGCCATTGCTATAATCATAATTACAAAAGTGATAATTCGAGAAAAGTTCACGATTTCTTTCTGTGATTTGCCTTTGTTCTTCCAAACGTCGTTCACAATATAACTAGCTCCCCAGTTGAGGTGCGTGGAAACAGTGCTCATATATGCTCCTAAAAATGCCACTAATAAGAGGCCTCTCATTCCAGCAGGAAGAAAGTCTTTCATAGCCATTACAAAACCAAGTTTTTTGTCATCTACTCCTAATTCAGGATAAAGAATAACGGAACACAATCCTACTATAATCCAAGGCCAAGGGCGAATACCATAATGAGCGAATTGAAAGAAGAAGGTTGCCAAAAAGGAATGCTTTTCATTTTTTGTACTAAACATTCGCTGAGCGATATAACCTCCGCCACCTGGTTCTGCTCCAGGATACCAGCTACTCCACCAAATCATTCCTGCAAAGGCAATAAAAGAGGCCAGACCCATGCTTAATGTGCTTCCTGCAGAGTCTTTACCAAGTGCTGGAAAAATGTCTAAGCTTCCGGCAGGAAGGCTTGCTTTTAAACCAGTTATACCACCAATTTCGTCAGAATTGACCACAAGAACTGCAAGTACAACACACCCAATTAAAGCTACAAAAAATTGAAAAGCATCCGTAAGAGCCACACCAAGCAAACCCGAAAGAGCAGAGTATCCAGCTACCATTAGCATGGCTAGGGCGGTATATAAATAAAGCGTATTTCCAGAAATGCCGAAAAATATTTGAAGAATTGCCATAAGAGCGAGGTTTACCCAAGCTAGAATGATGGCATTCATGATTAAACCAAGATATACTGCTTTAAATTTTTTCAGAAACGTGGCTTCTTTTCCACTGTAACGAAGTGTGATGAATTCAGCATCGGTTACTACTCCGCTTCTTCGCCAGAGTTGTGAATAGAAAATCGCAGTAAACATACCGCCCAGTAGCATATTCCACCAAACCCAGTTTCCAGAAATTCCGTTTTTAGCAACGAGCTCAGTTACTGCAAGAGGAGTATCGGCGGCAAAAGTTGTAGCTACCATGCTTAAGCCTGCTAAATACCAAGGTAGGTTTTTGCCACCAAGGAAAAATCCTTCGATACCTTCGTTAGCTGTTTTACGTGAATACCACCCTAATGCCAGTGTAATTAGAATAAAAAGGGAAATAATGACAAAGTCTATTGTAGTTAGAACCATGAATTTCAGTTATATAGTAACAAGGTTTGTAAGAATTAAGCAAGAATGCAAATTATCATCTTAATAATTAATTAACATTGTATCTTTGCCGCACAAACGTTTACAATGAAAAAAATCAAATTATTATCACTAGCAGTAGTATTAGGACTAGGTTCTATTTTTATTACTAGCTGCGGAGACACAGAAACTGTTGCTCCAAAACCAACATTAGAATTTATCGGTGGGTCAGGATATGTTTCTGGCGACATTTCACTAGCTGCAAGTACTGACTTTTTAGTTGGTATCAATGCAAGTCACTCTGAGAAAATGAAAACAGTTAAAATTTCTGTTTCTTACGACGGAGGTGCTGAAGTAACACCAGTTGGATGTTCGCTTTGCGACTCAACAATCGATACGAAAGCATTACGTGTAGATTTTAAAGGTACTACTGAGCCAACAGCTGGCATAGAAGTATGGAACTTTACAATTTCAGATAAAGACGGTAATTCAACAACTAAGACAATCACAATCACTAACATCGGAAACGGTGGAGCAGATTTAATTGAGTATGTTCAAGACAATAATAGCCAACCATTTAAAGTTTGGAACTTTAAAGGTGCTAAAGAAGGAGCTTACCAATTAGGATGTTGTAATCTTAAATCTTCAGATCCTAACAGTGATAAAGATATTCACGATTCAACGGCTACTTCTGAGATTGCAAACTGGCCTTCTAGATGGACTTCAAGAAATGGTACACAATTCAAAAAAGCAACTACTTACAACTGGGCAAACGTAACAAACGAAGCTGAGTTAGAAGCTGCTTGGAATGGTTCAGGAGCTGCTGCAGGTTTTGTTGATGTAACTGATGGCGATGTTTATATTCTAAACATTAAAAATTCTGGTACTTATGCATTAGTTGAAATTACAGATGTTGTTGAAACAGCTGCTGATAACAACGAC
>CBDUEX010000346.1:0-2708 GCA_965366305.1 uncultured Bacteroidia bacterium
GTAAACGACTCTTTTGGAATAGATAATAAGCGAGTAATTACTCACTCTAATTATTCGGGAGGAATTCAAGGAGGCATTAGCAACGGAATGGACATTGTTTTTAGAGTGGCATTTAAGCCAACGGCTACCATCGGCACTGCACAGCAGACCATCGATACCGATGGCAATGAGGTGAAGTTGGAAGCAAAAGGAAGACACGACCCGTGTGTGGTTCCTAGAGCGGTGCCCATTGTTGAAACGATGGCTGCCTTAGTCTTGGGAGATTTAATTTTGTGATAAGAACAAACAAGTCAGGAATTAGCTAATGGAAAAAGTAATTAAATATTTTCTACGTACCTATTTGAACACTATTAATAGCGTGTCAAACAAAATAGGAGGGAAGCATGCTTTTCAATTGTTTTGTTATCCATTTCCAATTAAACTAAAACCAGCTCAAGCGGCATTTCTTCAATCTGCAGAGCACTTTACAGTTGATTTTGAAGATAAAAAAATTGCAGGATATCAATGGGGAACGGGTCCTCAAAAAGTACTTTGCTTGCATGGTTGGCAATCTCAAAGCTATCGATGGAAAAAGTATATTGAGAGCTTGCCGGCTGATTTGTATACCGTTTATTCAATTGATGCAATGGGACATGGAAATTCTGAAGGGCGTATGTTTAATGTGCCGATGTATGCTCGTTTGATTGAGCAATGCATGCATGCTAAAGAGATTGATTTTGTGTTGGCTCATAGTTTAGGAGCGTTTTCGGCGATGAGTTTGTTTCATGAAAAACCCGAATTGAGTCCTAAAAAGATGGCAGTTTTAGCAAGTCCAGGAGAAGCATCTGATTTTATTGATTTATTCATGTCGGAGTTGCAACTGAAACAAAAAGTATACGATAATTTAATAGCCTATTTTCATAGCTATGCAGGTCATGGTCCAGAGTTTTACTCCGTAGAAAAATTTGCTGAAACGCAACGAGCAGAAGGCTTAATAATTCATGATGAAGACGACAAAGAGGCTCCATTCTTTTACGCTCAGCGAGTAGAAGAGTTATGGCCAAATTCCAAGCTAGTAGCCACCAAAGGCTTGGGACACAAGTTGCGTGGGATTGAAGTGGTAGACGAAGTAGTTCAGTTTTTTAGTTAAAGACCTAGCTTGGCATTCACCTTTGCAATTCGTTTAGCATTGCCGTCTAATTCGTGTTGAATATACTTGTGGTATGCTTTTTTAATGTCTGAATTTGCAGATGTTTCAAACTCCTTTTGAAGATACTTACGGTAAGACTCTAACCCAGCTTTTTTAAATTCACGAAACTTTCGTTTTAAATTTTTCTTTTCAGTTTTTGATATGTTTTCCATCAGTTTTTATTGGTGAAAGATACTTTCTTTTATTGAATTTTTAGCGAAAATTTGAATGCATTCTTTACTCGTTTCTTGTGTGTATTAATTTGATTTATTAACTGAAGAACTGCCTTCCATTTTAATCGTAGGGATATTCACTATTTCAAAAGTTGCAGAAGCAAGTAATACTTTGCCATTTGTAGCTTCAAATTTTTTACCTATTGCTTCGTTTAGAATATGCTTTGTATATCTCCTCTTCTTATAATCCACAATGTATCTTATGTTAAATTGCACCCAATTGTCTGTCATTGTTATGGCTAGTGTTGGCTCTACAATTGCATCTTCGATGTAATATTTTTTTACCACTTCTTGCCAAGTGGCTAGCGATTGATTGACATATTCGGAGAGTGTTTCAGAAGCTGTTTCTACCACTATTTTTTTTGCCAAATCAATGTCTGAGCCGTATCGAATTGGTAAATTAAATTCGTCCCATACAAATGGGAAGTCTTGCGAATAATTATAAATGGCTCCTTTAAAAACAAACGAGTTACTGAGTTTAATAATTCTCCCGGTATAGTTGTCGCTCGACACCCATTCACCAATTTCCATCATGGTGGTGTAGATGCTATCTATGTCAATAACATCGCCTTTGATACCGTTAAGTTCAATACGGTCGCCTGGCTTATACACTTTCACAAAGAATATATAGAAGGAGCCAGCGATACTTAATATTAATTCTTGTAGAGTTATGGTGATTCCCGCAGTGAGTAAGCCTACAGCGAGGGTGAAATCTTTAATATTCCCTGTGAAATATGACACAGTTAAAAGTATAATGAAGATATATCCTAAAATCTCTACTCCCTTTTGAGACTTGTATCTCATAGCTGTATCGGGTAATTTTCTGTTTAATACGCGACGAACAAGTGCAATCACGAGTATAATTACAATTACCCAAATGAGGTATTTGATAATGCTGGTGGATAGCGGATGCGTTACCATCCATTCTTTTATAAATTCTATAACTTCCATGTAATTAAGTTCTTATTAAATGTTTACACCAAATAAATGACCTACCAGTGCGGTTAATCCCATAGCTACTGTTCCCCAAAAGGTTACTCGTATAATAGCTTTGGATATGCTAGAGCCACCTGCTCTGGCAGCTAGAGCTCCTAATATTATTAAAAAGAAGAGTGCAAAACCGTAGAGGGTATATTCGATATTTTGTAGTGGCATAAAAAGGACAACTAGTAGGGGTAAAGATCCTCCAAATGTGAATGCAGCTCCTGAGGCAACTGCAGCTTGAATGGGATTTGCCTGACTAATTTCGTTGATACCTAGCTCATCGCGAATATGAGCTCCAAGAGCATCATTTTCTGTTAATTCTT
>CBDUEX010000347.1:0-2694 GCA_965366305.1 uncultured Bacteroidia bacterium
CCGTTTTACTAGAGAAAAATAGAATTATTCGATTCTCAGAAAAGCAAGAAGGATTAAAAACAGGTTTAATCAATGGTGGTTTATACTGGATAAAAACAGCGTTAATTTCAATCATGCCTGCATCTGAAAAATTCTCTTTCGAAACTGAATTTCTTGAGAAACAAGTGAACACACTAAAAATGGGAGGCTACATCGACTCTTCGCTATTTATTGACATCGGAATACCAAAAGACTATGAGCATGCACAACACCTCTTTGCCTAATCGTTTAGAATGTAAGCACTACACGCTCTTCTTAGATCGTGATGGCGTTATAAATGAACCGATTGTTGACGACTATGCAAAACAACCCGATGATTTTATCATTTGCAAAGGAGCAATAGATGCAATCAAAGAGCTACAAAGCATTTTTAAATACGTAATTGTGGTTACCAACCAACAAGGTATTCATCGCAAACTAATGTCAGAAAAAGACCTAGAAAATGTACATCTTAAACTCTATAATGCTATGAAAGAGGACGGTATTCCATATTTCGATTTAGCACTATTTGCTCCATACCTAAAAACCGTAAATAATAGTTGGCGAAAACCAAGTACTGGAATGTTGATGCAAGCAAAGTCTTATTTTAATGATATTGACTTCAGTAAATCTATCATGGTAGGAGACTCCCCCTCAGATATGGCACTTGCCGATGCAGTTGGAGCTACCAAAGTACGAATAGCAAATCCTCAATTTTCATTCGATAATCAAGATTATAATTTTGACAGTCTAGCTCACTTTACAAAATACTTTACATAAATGTGGCGGAATGAGGAAACTATTGGCACTGAAGTTGCGTTTAATGAGTAAAATTTGTTATATTTTTGTTAAACCAATCCTAGTACCATAATTATCAAAAAAATACTACTCATATTGCTCTTGTTTTTTAGTGCTTTTTCTGCCGATGCTACGCATCTAATTGGCGGATATATGAACTATACGTATCTGGGTAGAGCATCCAATGGTAATTTAAGATATCTGGTAAGCCTTAATATGTATCGCGACTGTTTCCAAAGTGAAATAGGCTTCGATCCAGTGATTAAAATAGGTGTTTATTTAAATGATGACGATAAAAACAGAACCAAGGTTGCTGATTTTCCGTTGGTATTTAAGAAAAACGTACTTCCTCCTGGAAATGTTGATTGTAATTATTACGCAGAAAATGTTTGTATTGAATATGGCTATTACGAAGGTGAAATTCAACTTGCCCCATATAATGCCGGCTACCATTTAACATTTGTTAGGTGCTGTAGAAACCTACAAAAAAATATTCCACCAGCGAGTGGAAGCCCAAATCAAGGGCAAACCTATTATTGCTATATACCGAGTCACATCTACGAAAACAGTTCTCCAGTGTTTTCTGGTGTTCCAAGCCCGTACATGTGCGTTAACGATACAACCAATTTTCTTTTCAATGCTTTTGATCCTGATGGCGATGATTTAACGTATCGCATCGTAAGACCATTTCAAGGTGGAGATTTAAGTAATTTGGGTGCGATGCCAGATCCTCCGGCAACACTAAGCCTTCCTATTGAACCTATTTATTATAATGCAGGATATACAGAAACACGTCCTTTTGGTACAACAAATGGGAGTGTTACATCTATTAATCCGGTAACAGGACTCACAACAATCTATGCACCGTCTAGCGGAAGCTATGTAGTTGGCGTAGAAGTAATTGAATCCAGAGATGGCATTGAGCTAAGTAGGATTAGAATGGATTTACAAATTCTAGTTTTAGAATGCCCACCAAATAAACGACCAACAATAAAATCAAGTGATGCTAAAGTATTGCGTGTACAAGCGGGCGAAAAACTGTGCTTCGATGTAACAGGAGATGACCCGGATGATGATGTTGTAAAACTAAGAGGGGAAGGGCCAGTTTTAGATGGTTCCAACGGATTTAAGGGAACAAGAGCTACCTTTTCAAGTGGTGCAGATATTGGATCGTTTACTTCGGAATTTTGTTGGGATACTGATTGCGATCAGGCAAGAGAAGCCCCTTATTTAGTTACTTTTATTGTTGAAGATGGTGGATGTCCACCTAAGTTCAATTATTTAGACGTAGAAATTTATGTCGATTCCTTTGTTGGAACAATTGATTTATCAGGACCTGTAGATGTATGCCGATACAATTCCTATATTTATCGAGCTTCAAACGGACAACCATCAAGTACCTACGAATGGGAAATCACCAATGGAACAATAAATGGAGATGCAACTGGTGAAACCGTTATAGTGGATTGGGAAGGTGCAAACCCAGGTAGAGTAAGAATGCGTGAAGTCAGCGAACACGGCTGTTTCGGAGAGTGGGCTTCGTTAGATGTTAATATTAAAGAAAGTCCAACAACCCCAATTATATCAGGTAAAGACACCGTTTGTATTGCTGAGATAGGCTTAACCTACTCTTCAAGCTTAACTGCTGGAAACACCTATAATTGGTCAGCTGTAAATGCAACATTCTCGAGTACCAGCCTAAATAATGCAACAATTGATAGCTATAATCAACCACAGTTTTTACTTAAACTGGTTGAAATAAATGAGTTTGGATGTGCTAGCGATACGGGATATAAAGAAGTATTTGTAAGTAATCCTGTACCAGACATCAGCGGCCCAACAACCATTTGTCCAAATTCTGAAAACGTAATATATGAA
>CBDUEX010000348.1:0-2693 GCA_965366305.1 uncultured Bacteroidia bacterium
TGAAAAACCTCATCCTACCTTTTTTATGTATCGCACTTTTGTTCGGATGTAAAGACAAGAATAAAGCAGAATCTCACCCCGACACACATTCGTCTATAATAGAATTTGACGTAACTAATGAAGCCAATATTGGCTCTTACAATGTCTATCGAAATGATGATGTTATTGGGCAAATGGCATCTCATGCTTCAACAAGACCGGGGCATTTTACGCTTGTGGATGAAGTTCCAATTACAGCACATCCAATAAGTCTAAAATATACAATAGAACCTTTATTTTATGACTCATCCAGTGCAAATGTAGATGTTGCTCTAAGAATAAAAATTGATGATAACCCCATGTGTAGCACACCTGTAACCAATCTAAAATTTGGGGATGTTGCAGAAGTAACTTGTTCTATCAAATAAAAAAAGCCCTCCGCAATGCGAAAGGCTTTTAAATCTTATAAAATTAGAAGTTAAAGAACTTCTAACATTCTCTTTCCTAATTCTGCTGGAGAATCTACTACGTGGATTCCACATTCTCTCATAATTGCTTTTTTAGCACTCGCGGTATCTTCTGTACCTCCAACAATAGCACCTGCGTGCCCCATTGTTCTCCCAGCTGGTGCAGTTTCTCCTGCGATAAATCCAACAACTGGTTTTGTGCCATTTGCTTTGATCCATCGAGCAGCTTCAGCTTCCATGCTTCCACCTATCTCACCAATCATTACAATACCATCTGTTTCATCGTCTGCCATTAATAATTCTACTGCTTCTTTCATGGATGTTCCAATAATAGGGTCTCCACCAATTCCAATTGCCGTAGATTGACCTAATCCCGCTTTCGCAACTTGGTCAACAGCTTCATAAGTTAAAGTTCCTGATTTTGAAACAATTCCTATTCTACCTTTCTTGAAGATAAAGCCTGGCATGATGCCTACTTTAGCTTCATCCGCAGTAATGATACCTGGACAATTTGGCCCAATTAATCGGCTTTCTTTGTCTGCGAGGTATGCTTTTACTTTAACCATATCTGCAACAGGAATTCCTTCTGTGATGCACACAATTACTTTAATACCTGCTTCGGCTGCCTCCATAATTGCATCTGCTGCAAATGGTGGTGGAACGAAGATGATACTAACATCTGCACCAGTTTTTGAAACTGCTTCTGCTACTGTATTAAATACGGGTTTATCGAGATGCGATTGACCACCTTTGCCTGGAGTAACTCCTCCAACAACCTGTGTACCATACTCCATCATTTGACCAGCATGAAATGTTCCTTCACTTCCTGTAAAGCCTTGAACTATTATCTTCGAATCTTTATTTACTAAAACTGACATTGTTTCTGTTTTTCGGGTGGCAAATGTAGGATTTTTAGCCTTAAATTGATGCGAATCAACAATGAATTGTATGAAGTATATAGAATGCTCTAATTTTCAGCTGGTATGATAGCGTCATTTAACGTAAAAATTTATAATTTCAACGACATAATAGTACTTTGTTTTGCATAGTACCTTTTAAAAGATATATATTTGCATTACAATATGAATGTAGAAAACACAAAATCTCAAATGCGTAAAGGTATTCTAGAATACTGCATACTTGCTTTAACTAGCAAAGGAGAGGTCTACGCGTCTGACATTATTAGCAGCCTAAAAGAGGCTAAACTGATTGTAGTAGAAGGTACTTTGTACCCATTACTTACACGCTTAAAAAACGCTGGTCTGCTAAAATACGAATGGAAGGAAAGCGACCAAGGTCCTCCTCGCAAATACTATTCACTCACCGAAGCTGGTGAAGTGTTTAAGGCAGAACTAAACAATACATGGAAAGAACTTACCTCATCCGTTACAAAAATTACCCAATAAAATGAATAAAATTATACAAATAAATTTAGCTGGACAAGCTGTTGCGATTGACGAGCAGGCTTACGAAATCCTGAAGGCTTATCTCAACAAGCTTTACAAACACTTCGATAACACTGAAAGTGGCGAAGAGATAATCAATGACATTGAAGCACGATTATCGGAACTCTTCTTTAATAACATCAAAGGAAATCACACATTCATTAATGAAGGAGATGTTACTGAAGCTATTAGCCTAATGGGTTCACCAGAAGATATAGAATTAGAAGAAGAAACAGAACAAAAGGTACACGAGCAACAAGAAACTAATTCTCACTCCAACAATTCGGACAATTCTCATAGCAAAAAACTATTTAGAGATCCCGATGATCAAGTTCTTGGTGGTGTTTGCTCTGGATTAGCGGCCTATTTTAATATCGACGTAAGTGTTGTTAGAATATTAACTGTTCTGGTAGTGCTTTTTGGAATAGGAACACCAATTCCTGTTTATCTAATTCTATGGGCGGTAATGCCGGTAGCTAAAAATACGCAAGAAAAATTTAGAATGCACGGTGAAACTCCAAACATAGATGAGATCGCCGACAAAATTAGAAATGAGGCAAAAAATGTTGCTGACAACTTAAAAAAAAACTCTAATCTGAACTCAGCGGTAAAGGGAGTCGGCTCTATCATTGAAAACATTGTTAGAGCCTTTTCAAAACTATTTGGTGCTGGAGTACTAACGCTGTTGGTAGTTGCAGCCATATTAATATCTATTGCACTACTTGCGAATGCTACCGGAAACGCAAACTTGCACTTCAATGACCAATCGTTTAGTGCCCCTCATTTATTTGACTCACCGGCA
>CBDUEX010000349.1:0-2665 GCA_965366305.1 uncultured Bacteroidia bacterium
ATTGTCCGCTTGGGTTCCGAATCTCAAAATGTAAATGCGGACCACCACTTCCACCTGTATTACCACTGAGGGCAAAGCTCTCCCCTTTCTTAACTTTTAGTTCGCCTGCTTTTGGGAACAACTCAATTTCGAAACTACGTTGTTTGTATTGAGCCTCTTTTACATAATTGGCAAGAGCACCTTTAAATTTCTGTAAATGACCATAAACGGTAGTGTACCCATTAGGATGTCGAATGTAAACCACACGGCCATATCCTACCGTGCTCACTTTAACTCGTTCTACATACCCATCTGCAGACGCTACAACATCCCAACCTTCTTGACCGCCAGTTCTAATATCTAGGCCTCCATGAAAATGATTCCCACGAAGTTCACAAAAAGTACCTGATACATAGATGGTGGTATCGAATGGCCTTCTAAAATAGTCTTGCGTATACGGATTGTTATTTCTCTTAAAGGCGTAATTACCTGGCGAAGCAAAATTTATCTTTGCGGGAATCGGGTCTACATCCACCACCGGATATTTTAAATCAATTTCAGCAGTATCAGAATCAGATAAATCTTCTTCACTCCCGGGTTCATTATTCACGTTTTTGCACGTTGCAAATAGAGAAATCAATCCGCCAATAATCAAGATATAGAATAAATTAGTTCGTTTCAAAATGATAGTAAAAGAACAAAGGTAAATTGGAATTCTCCTGTAGTTATTAAGATTTAAACAACGGTCAATTCTTAGACCTATTTTAAATATTTTTTACGAATGCTTGTTTTTCAGAAATGAAGCTATATCTTTAAGTAAACGGCAAATGATAATATTTTTATCTTTTCAATGATAATTTACCTATCTAATAGTCGCAGTTAAAATCATTCATTCACCTAAAAATAAACACCATGAAAAAACCAATTTATACAATCATTGAGCATGAGCAAGGATTTAATCTTCGTTTATTAAGTGAAGAAGGTGAGCTCATTTTAGGAAGTAACAATTACGCTAGTTTCAGAGAATGTGAAAAGTTTCTAGCTACGTTAAAAGTGCACATGTGCTTTCAAACCAATTTTTGTCGTACAAAAAATGCCGGAGGCAAATTTGGATTTGAAATTAGAACGTGTTGGGACGACTTAATAGCCATTAGCAAACAATATGAAACACGTGAAGAACGAGAAGAAGGTATGCACGAGGCATTTAGTAGCAATAAGAAAGCTGTATTCATGTATGGTGCACACCCCATCCAAAAACCCATATCATTAATGCATTGTGCTTAAGTGCCGCCGCTATTCAGGAAGAACAAATTGAAACTCATCCAACAATTGCTGTTGTGTGAACTCTAAAATTTTTACATCCAATGGAATCGATTCTTTGGGAATATCATTCATATCTGTTGGCTCTATCTCTATCTTTTCTAACACGGCTTCTCCTGCAATAATCTTCCCAAAAATCATATACTCTCCATCTAAATAAGGAAGTCCCATTTCTCTATTCACCACATAAAACTGGCAGGCATTCGAAAGCTTTCCTGGGTTATCATTTCTTCCCATTCCTAGTGCACCGTATACGTGCTTAAAGCTATCTACAAATTCAGGCTCAATTAAATAAGGAGAATTCTCAAAATATTGAACCGAATCTGGACAGCCCCCTTGAATCACAAAATTCTTAATTACTCTGTTAAAGGTAAACTGGTTGTAGTGCTTTTCATTTGCCAACTCAATAAACTTTGCTTTGTGGTTTGGAGTTTCATCGTATAACCAAAAATGCATAGACCCTAATCTGGTGTCTACTTTAGCAATTGAATAAGTTTTTGCAGGCTGACTTTCAACATTTTCATCCCCACTACAGGCACAAATAAAGATTACAGTAAATAGCACTAGGGGTTTAATAAATGAGGTCATACCTCGAATATACCTGTTAATTTTCTAAAACGAATAATTACTCTGAATCAGAACTCGTCTTTTGCCCGTTATTTTATTCTAACGTTTAACACTTTTTTGCCTTCCAGAAAGCCTTCTAAGACATCTCCTCCTTTTACTTGCCCAACACCTTTTGGTGTACCCGTAAATAACAGATCTCCAATCTTAAGTGTAAAATATTGCGAGCAATGCTCTATAAGATTAGGTATCGTATAAATCATTAAAGAAGTATTTCCATCTTGGACCACTTCTCCATTCTTTTTCAATTGAAAATTTAAATTAGATAAGTCGAAATCCGATGCTTTTTGAAACTCACCCAATACTGCACTCTGGTCAAACGCTTTTGCTTTCTCCCAAGGCAATCCCTTTGCCTTTAATTCGGCTTGAACATCACGGGCAGTAAAGTCAATTCCAACAGTAATCTCTTCAAAATATTTGTTGGCGTATTTTGATTCAATGTTTTTCCCTAAACGATTAAGCTTTACTACTACTTCCAATTCGTAATGAATTTCATTACTCCAATCTGGGATATAAAAGGCGTCCCGTTGTCTAAAAACAGCTGAATCTGGTTTCATGAAAACAACAGGTTCTTCAGGAACTTCATTGCCTAATTCCTTAGCATGAGCAACATAATTTCTTCCAATGCAGATAATCTTCATAAAATTATTTCTTTTGCAAAAGTAATATTATGCTCGACCCTGCCGAACTTCTCTATGCATATTCCAAGGGCTACTTCCCAATGGCGGTTCCTGAGGATAAT
>CBDUEX010000350.1:0-2651 GCA_965366305.1 uncultured Bacteroidia bacterium
GAATAATAGGTCTTGCTTTCTGGATCTAGAAGTAAAACAGAACCTGTAATGTTAGCGGAATCTAAAATAGTTTGGAATTCAGATAGCACTATTTCTTTTGAATCATCTTCTTCTTGTGTATTCACCATGTGGTTTTTAGGCTGAGTGCAAGAAGAGATTAAGACAATCAGTAATAGCGTATTCCATTTCATAAGCTCAAAAATAATAGAATTTTAGTCGTTATTTTTGGCAAGAAAATTGTAAAATAAGTAATATGAAAAAATTGAACACCCAAAACATCTTTGCAGTTCTTGGAATTGCCTCCCTAATTTTTACCGCAGGTCTGTTAATGTCTTTTCAATCTGAAAAGAAAGCAACTACCGAGTTTACATCATTTACCGTGGTAGAATCTATTGTACCCAACGGTATTGGTCGCTCACGAATCATTCAGTCGTTAGAACCACGTGATTATAAGGAATTTACAAAGACAATGTCGTCTGATGACAAGTCGAGAAATAAAAGTGATAGAGGTGAAATTAGAGTATTTAATTACGAAGAAACCAAAATATTAAACTTCTATAATATTGGTGGAATTCGATTTCAAAACATAGCTGCTAATGATGCTGTGGTTAAATCAAAAGTAAATGCAATGCTTGCTGATGGTTGGGAAATCGTTTCTATAAACAGCGGCGTTGAAAGCTTCAGTGGAAAGGAAGATACCAACGGGATATTCATAACCCGTTACTATTTCAAAAAAACAAGCTAGTAGCAACGTAGAAAAAAATGGAGGGCGGAATAGATTCTATTTCGCCCTTTTGTGTTTAAATAGGTATACAGCTTGTCTATATTTCTGTATATCGAATGACCGGCTGCTTATATCACTGTAAATTGTGATTGTATAACATTTCCTTCTTCATCAATAAGCGACAACTTATTGACGCCTATCTTTGGTGAGAGTGTTTTTTCGTGCAACAAATTAGTTGCTCCCAAGTACACGCCGTTCAGTTCCCAGTACAACTGACTATTTGGGTTTTCGTGCAATATTTTTGCATTAATTTGACGAGCGACTAGTTCTCCTTTTGGCAATGAAATTCGGCTTTTATTTTGAGGATACAGCACATTTATTTGTGCACTGCTTCGCAAGCATTCACTCCTCATTTTAGGGAGATAGTTATAATCTGGATTTTTCTTTTGATAGTAGTTTGCAGCGATTGGAGGTAGCACAAAATATGTTTCCTGTACTGGAGTTCCAGCGTAACACTGACGATAAACACGCTCTTTCTTTTGTTCATCAAGCATTACTGATTTATGGTAACTGCAAGAAACCGTTTTTGAAATGCTGTTTGGTACTATTCTTTTGTATGAAGCAGGACAAGATGGATTTGTTTTCATTCCACTTTGTGCACAGATCTTTACTGCTGTCATACCATAAGGTTGATAAAACCACTTGGTTTGAGGTAGTAGATCGTACAATTGAAAAAGGAGGGGAGCGGCATTGTTTAACCCTGTAAGTCCAGAGATTCCTTCTCCATCGCTATTCCCAACCCAAACACCAATGGCATATTCTGGCGTAACACCAACCGCCCAAGCATCTCGATTGCCATAACTGGTTCCTGTTTTCCAAGCTACTTTTCGACTTGAGGAAAATGTTTTCCAATTGGCTTCTGTTTCTGGTCGGTACGTATTGGTTAATGCAGATAAAGTGGCATAAATACTTCCCGCATCAAATTTTAGATGGTGAGAAGACAATGCTTGTGTATGATTGATATCACTCCAAATGGTATATTCCTTTTTGGGTTCCGATTGAAGTTGGTTTGCAAACGATGCATAAAGTCCAGTTAATTGCAATAGATTTACTTCGGCACCTCCAAGAATTAACGACAAACCATAATTGCTTGCAGGTCGGTTTACACTTGTAAGTCCCAGTTGATTTAAATCATTCTTAAATTTTGCAACACCATATTGTTGAACGAGCCATGCTGCAGGAATATTGAGCGAGCGAAATAAAGCTTCATTGGCAGGTACCATTCCATCATAATCGGGATTATAATTAGAAGGTTGATACCCAGAAAAGTTCATGGGATAATCAGGCAGAAGCTGTTGTGGAGCAATTAAGCCTTCACTCAGTGAGGCGGCATACAAAATTGGTTTTAGAATACTACCACTGCTTCGCACAGAATTCATCATATCTACCTTACCGGAATGTTCATCATTGTTTTTATAACTATTGCCAACGTAAGCAAGCACTTCACCTTTTTTAACATCGATGAGAACCGCAGAAAGGTTATGGACATTTTTTCGCTTCATTTTTTGGTTGTAATGAGCTGTTACTTCATTAAACTGTTTTTGAAAAGCAATGTCGATGGTACTTTCAATACGGTTGCTTTCAGAATGCAATCGATCTACCAAGTGAAAGCAATGATGCGGAAGTCTATGAAGTGGTTGTGGTAATGGTTCATTGCTCGCCATTAAGTAAGCCTCTTCAGAAATCAGTTTTTCTTCAGCCAAGGTTGCAAGCAGCTTATTGCGTTTTTTCAATAAGGCATCTCTATTTTTATTGAGATGAATTAAGCCTGGAGCATTTGGCAGAACAGCAAGCATGGCAGCTTCCGACCAACTCAATTGACTGGGTGGTCTGTTAAAATATCTCCAAGAAGCGGTTTCTACACCTA
>CBDUEX010000351.1:0-2648 GCA_965366305.1 uncultured Bacteroidia bacterium
GCAACATTATTATTTACCTTAGCAACTAGTTGCTTGAGTTGGCGTGTTTTTCGAGCGTAGTGTTTGTTATTCATAGGGTTAATGTAGTGAGACAAATATATAATAAAATACTTATTATTTTGATGTTGCCCAATATGTAGCCTCAGGTGTCATAAGACCCATTTTATAATCCTGTTTTAAAGTATTTAAAATGTTGGGTCTCATCTTATCTGCAAGCACCTTAATGTCGTAAATTTCATCTAACGATGAAGTGTACGTAATCTTACCTGCGATGCTTCCCGTTGGCAAATGCACAACCAAAATTCCTGCTTCTTGAGCTTTGTCTGCAAATGGCAGTTTGGCAAATGTAGAAGAGTTTTTTCTGAGCTTTGAAAGCCCTATAAATAAGTAGTCGTTATGCAAATCCATGCCACGCACAAATCCTTCTACTTTGGTAATTACATCATAGGTGCCCGATTCTTTATTTACCTTAATTAATTCGCCAGTGGCCGATAACAAGACAAAGAGTTCGTTATTGAAAATTCTTGGACTATGTGGCATTCCAAGATTGCTGAGTATTGTTTCGTTTGTTTCCACATCCATTAAAACACCAGTTGTGGTAATATTCTCTCTCCAACTACCTGCAACATTCCCTTGGTTAAAAGCAGTAACATATTTGGGTAATCCATTTTGCAGAGCCATTCCATTGAGATGACATCTGTCTTCAGACACTAACTTGTCTATGAAAGGTGGCGTCCAATAAGGAGTAAAATTATAGTTAGAATCAATTTCTACAATGCTTGAAAACAGGGTGTTTACGGCAAATAGCCGCTGATTTTGACCAAAAGATAAATCATGTATATCCAGTGTTCCTGTATGGTAAGTTGCTCGAGGCATATAAAGAGCATCGTACTTTTTAGGAGCATTCGGGTAATGGGCTGCTAACTCTGGTGAGTTCGCTAAGATTACAATTTCATCTTTAGTGGCAATAGCGAGTCGGTCATTTTCTTTATCTTGGGCAATGCCCATAGGTTTCTCAAATGTTCTAGGCAATTGAATCAAAGAATTTTCATCTTTCGGTGAAATAAAAATCAATTTACCTGCCTGATAAGTAGTAATTGCAATGGAGCAATTGAGCTTACTTAATAGTTCTGGAATTTGAGGAGTATAAGTACAACTAAATGGAGCAAGAGCATTATTCATTCAGTCAAAAATATTCAAATCGAATGAAGAATAGGAGTTGTTCTCTTCAAATGTTGCTCTAAACAAGAATAATCCACTCTAAATTAACCGTTTATTCATAAAGGCTTTGCCTGAGCCTGATTTTAAATACTTTTCAAATTGGTAGGCCTTGTTTTTATCAGTAAATGTTGTGTAGGTGATCAGAACAAACGGAAGTCTTGTCTTTGTATACAAAACCTGTCCATCATTATGGGCTTTCAACCTTTGTTCAAGATTTCCAGTACAGCCTGTATAAATTGTATCATCTGAACATCTTAAAAGATATACTTTCCAAGTCAGCATATTTTTCATTATTCAAAAGTATAGGTTTAGTTCAATAACTATATTTAAGTGATTAATGTGGAGCTTCTCCGCCGAAGCCTAAATGCACAGTATGTTGGTTTTCGCTTAAAATAAAAGCCCACCTTCACATAGTGCAAGCACTAAGTTTCAGTGGGCGAAGGTGGAGATGCCGGGAGTCGAACCCGGGTCCGAATCGGAATAGAGTTGCGTTTTCTACACGTTTATTCTAGCTTGATTTTCGAGATAAATCAGGTGCAAGAAAAACCCAATTTATCCTTATCCTACATAATAAATTTTAACTTGGTAGAAATGGGCTAAAATTATCTAAACTGTGTCGACCTCCTGAACTCCCTTGTTGCTTAGACAAAACTCAGGCAAGAGGATGGCAAATTGCTGTAGTCTCTGAGACTAGGCAGCCATAGCGAAATTTGAATCGCCTTCTAAGTGTTGAAAGTTTAGATTAAAGAGCAATACTTCCAACGCTCTACGTGCTTACACATCTATTGGCCAACCCGTCAAAAGCCAGAACACCCCCAATAGTGTATATATAATCCGCATAAACGGATGAAAGAACTATAATTATTAATGCAAATCTACTGCCAATCCTTCAAATAATGACAGATTAGCATTTATACACACTTTTTTACATTTTCAATACTTTTCAAATACTATCTTTGACACCGATGAAAAAACTTTTAGCCGCATGTTTGTGTATTCTCACTTTTTCGCATTGCAATAACAAAGTATACTCCCTAGATAACCTTCCAAATCAGTTTATTGAATTAGGTTCCTATGGCGGATTTACAGGCATAGCGGAAACTTTCCATATCTTTCCAAATGGACAAACTATTCTAGAAAATTCACTTGAAGGAAGCACAGAACTTGCTAAAAAGAAGCCTAAAGCATTTAAAAATCTAGTCAAAAATTTAAAAGAAATTAACTTTTCAGAAATTGATCTGGATAATCCTGGTAACCTAAATTACTTCATCCGTCTAAAGACTAAGAAAACAGATAAAAAAGTGCTGTGGAGCGATTCAAGTAAAGTCCCAGAAGGACTCAAAGATTTCTACAGAAATACACTCAAAGAATTCAATCAAAAAGCGACCGATTAACATGAAAAAAATAATAATACTACTTCTACTTCT
>CBDUEX010000352.1:0-2647 GCA_965366305.1 uncultured Bacteroidia bacterium
TTACCCAAATCAGTATCAATCCATCTTCCCACAATTCTACCACCAATGTGATCATAAAAAAGGTTGGTATGGCTATCGTCTTCCGCACTAGAAACAAAGCTCCTATTTGCTTTTGCTATAATCTGACAAAGTTGATGAATCTGTTGATCGGTATTAGTGTATTCCTGCATATTGAATTCCTGTTAATCGGTGCATTTCATAATCTAAAGTTACTAAGTCTGTCGACTTAAAGTCTTGTATGTTTGAGTAGCCTATTGCTCTTGCTATTACTTTAATCAAATCATTAGAAGCCATAAAGAAGTTCTGAAGTTGCTTTGCTGATTTATCAATTTCTTGGCGAGCTCGTAGATTTTCTTTTTGGGTTGCAATTCCCACAGGACAATTATTGGTACCACATGCTCGCATTCCCAAACAACCAATTGCTTGCAATGCTGCATTTGAAACGGCTACCGCATCAGCTCCTAACATCAACGCCTTTGCAAAGTCCTCAGGAACACGCAAGCCCCCTGTAATTACCAAAGAGACATCATGAACGCCCAATTTGTCTAAATGTCTTCTTGCTCGTGCTAGAGCCGGAATGGTTGGTACATTAATATTGTCTCTTAAAATTGTTGGAGCAGAACCTGTCCCTCCTCCTCTGCCATCCAATATAAGATAGTCGGCAGAAGCTTCTAGAGCAAAATCAATATCTTCTTCAATTCGGCTTGCAGCCAATTTAAACCCAATCGGAATTCCGCCTGTTTTCTCTCTTACTTCATCGGCAAATTTCTTAAAATCTTGGGCAGTTCGTAAATCGCTAAAAGTTGCTGGACTTATTGCCGTTTGACCAACTTCCAGCCCTCTTGCTGCTGCAATATCTTTTGTAACTTTAGCTCCAGGTAAATGACCGCCGGTGCCAGTTTTAGCACCCTGACCCGCTTTAAAATGAAACGCCTTACTCTTCTTAACCAACTCCCAATCGAAGCCAAATTTAGCTGAAGCAAGTTCGTAAAAATACCTTGAATTGTTTGCTTGTTCTTCTGGCAATACTCCACCTTCTCCAGAGCATATCCCTGTTCCACTTAACTCAGCACCTTTGCTTAATGCAACTTTTGCTTCTTTGCTTAAGGCTCCAAAACTCATGTCTGAAACAAAAAATGGAATATCCAATTCCAATGGTTTCTTGGCCCTTCCACCAATAACAACCTTCGTTTCAACTTCTTCTTCGTCTAATAATGGTTTGCGACTTAGTTGTGCTGGCAAAAACTGAATATTTTCCCATTTGGGTAATAGATTGCGATCTACTCCCATAGATGCACTTGGCCCGTGATGGCCAAAATTCTTCAATCCATTTTTTGAGAGTTCTTTAATATAACTTGTATAGGGCTCTGTACTTTCTGGATTTGTGTCTGCGTATTGCCCCAGGTATTCCGATCGGTTAAAAGCTTGCGGATTAATCTCCTCAAAAGCAATTATATCTGCACGGTCAACATAAACACTCCCTTCGAAAATTTCAGACTTAAACTTACGTAATACCTCTGAATTATTATACTCACTTACGCCTGTATCAATTCTATAATCCCAATTATGAACGCCACATATTAAGTTATCTCCATCTACATGTCCATCAGCCATTAATGCACCTCTGTGTAAACATCTGCCATACAAAACAGAAACACTTTCATCATATCTTACGATAACTAAATCAGTGTTTTCAACAAGGGCATGTTGAGGTTCTCTATCTGGTAAATCTGAAAACTTAAAAAGCTGTATTGGGTCGGTTAATTTCATATCTTATTTTGAGGAGGAAGCGTAGTTTACTTTACAAACAGGACATTGTTGGAAAACATCATGATTTTTTAATGTGATTGGTTCTAGATGCGTTTTTACAAATTCTTGAATAAAGGCTCTGTTAGCTGTACTATCGTGATTATTGATATCAATTTGCTGATCCTTTACGGCTTGAATAAACTTTCCATCGTAGGATTGTTGTCCCCAACAATTAGGGCAAAAGCCCGCATTTGCTATTTCCTGATCGTCTTTTTCAGAAGCATTTTTTTTCTTTAACCATTTCAATAAACTCATAGTTCAAAGTAATGGAATTAATCTTCAACTTTAACTCCACGCCAAAATGCAACATAGTTTTCTATGTTCTTAGCCAAGTCTTTTGCTTCGGGATAATACCAAGCAGCATCTTTATTTTCTTCACCATCTACCTCTAACGTATAATAAGAAGCTACCCCTTTCCAGTGACAAGTAGAATGTGTATCACTCGCTTTAAAGTATTCTTTATTGATTGAGCTTTTGGGGAAATACTGGTTCCCTTCAACGTTTATTGTTTCGTTGCTTTCTGCTATTACTTTATTGTTCCAAATTGCTTTCATGATTTTTTATTGTTAAACATTCTAAAAATAGTTCGTTGGTATCTGTATATACTTCTTCCAACGACAAACCTGACATGCTGCATAACCATTCGATTATGGTTTGATTGTACTTCTGTGATATTTCGGTGTGAATGGTTTCGTGTTTTTCAAATTGAATCGTCTTATTCAATGCTTCAATATATACTGTTTGATCTTCTAAGCTAACCAAATAGCTTAAGCACGTCCCACTTTCTGGATTATACACGGGCCAATGAGCAAACTTGGTAATATCAAAGTTCCCACCT
>CBDUEX010000353.1:0-2612 GCA_965366305.1 uncultured Bacteroidia bacterium
AGTATAAACCACCATTGATTAAACCTGTTTTTAATCCTTTTTGCTTTTCTGAGAATCGAATAATTCTATTTTTCTCAAGTAAAACGGTTCCGTAACGATCGGGATATTCCACTTGCTTTAAGGCTAACGTAATATCGTTTGATAATTGATTGTGTATTTGCCAAAATTGCTCGAAGTCCACATCAAACAATGTATCTCCATTTACAATTAAGCAGTTATCTGAAGTGGCTTTAGCCATTGCTAGTTTTATTCCTCCACCCGTTCCAAGTGGCTCTTTTTCAATTGAATACACAATTGGTACACCATGATATTCCTTACCGTAATGTTCTTCAATCTTTTCATATTTATACCCAACAGAAAGAATAATTTGATTGACATTTGCAATCGGAAGTTTCTGTAAAATGTATTCCATAAATGGCTTACCAGCCACTGGTGCCATTGGTTTAGGTACATCGGCTACCACCGATTTTAATCGAGTACCTAGTCCACCGGCGAGTATAATTACATCAAATTTCATTTTAGATGGTATAGGTATATAATCCTTGTTTTGTGAAATGGTAATGTTGCGGAGTAACGTTGTATTGTTTCAATGCTTTTATCAATTGATGTCGTTTTACACCAGTACAATAGAAAAAGAAATATCCTCCTCCTCCTGCTCCACTTATCTTACCTCCGCTTGCTCCGTTTTGAAGTGCGGTGTTATATATCGCATCAATTTCAGGATTACTTATTCCTGCCGCCATCATTTTCTTTGATTCCCAGCCATAGTTTAAGACTTCACCTATGGAATCTATATTTCCCATGAGCACAGCTTCTTTCATTTTTACACTTTGCTTCTTAAGTCGATGTGTGGCTTCTAAAGCTACTGCGTTCTTATCTGTAATGTTAGATGTTTGTTTTTCTATGATTTTGGCAGATTCTCTGCTGGTTCCCATATAAAAGAGTACCAAGTTGTTTTCCAGCTCGGCTGCATACCGTTGCTTAACCCGCAATGGATTTACAATTACCTTATCATCTTTATAGAACTCCATAAAGTTGAAACCGCCAAAAGTTGCGGCATATTGATCTTGTCTTCCTCCCGCTAAATTTAGATCGATACGCTCAATTTCATATGCAAGATGGGCAATGTCATATTCTCCGAGAGGCAGATTGTACCACTCTACAAACGCTCCCAGAATACTAACCACTAATGTGCTCGAACTTCCTAAACCAGATCCTGGAGGAGCGTCTACATGTGTATATAGCTTAAAAGAAAGCGGTTTCTTAATAAAATCCTTTACAATTCGATTGTAGACTCCTTTTAAAAGGGCAAGCTTACCAGAAGGTTCTAAGTAATCTGCAGAATCAAGTGTTTCTGACACTTCCATATCCATTGCTTCAAGATGAATCTTTCCATCATCGGTTGGAACAATGGTAGTATGGGCATACATGTTGATTGTGGCATTTAGAATGGAGCCACCATGAATATCGGCATATGGGCTAACATCGGTTCCCCCGCCTGCCAAACCAATTCTTAAAGGAGCTTTACTTCGGATAATCATTTATGCAAAAATAAAACGGGTATTGTCTATTTAAGCACAAAACCTGATGAAGCATCCATTAAATTGAACTAATGGCTATTTATATTCCAGAATTAAGTTCACCAGTTTAGCTTCGTCGTGTCCTTTTCCTTTGAGTCTTGATTTTTCTTCTCCGTCCTTAAAAATCAGAATTTGCGGAAATCCATCTACGTTGTATTCAGAGAAAATAGTTTTGTTATCATCGTATTCAATTTCAATGAATTGAGCAAACGATACATCCTCATTTTCAGAAGCAGCCTCAACATGTGGACGTTCTTCGGCACAGATAGAACACCAAGATGCATGAAAGAACACCAAACTTACTCCATTTGCAATACTTGAGTTAAAAGAACCTAAGTCATCAATGTCTGTAATCTGATTAGATGAAGTATCTACTAATTCTTTTTTGCAACCGCTTGCCATAATCAAGGTGCACAGGCTTAAAATTAAAAATGCATTTTTCATACAAGGTATGAAACGTATAGGTGTCAAAATCCTTACAATTAGATAGTGACGCTCTAAAATCAGTCATGAATTTTAAAAAGATTACAAAAACGTATTAAATAATGTAAGAAATTCTATTTTTGCACCCGCTTAACGGCGAGGTAGCTCAGATGGTTAGAGCGCAGGATTCATAACCCTGAGGTCGGCAGTTCGATTCTGCTTCTCGCTACTTAAAAAGAGCTTTCACCTTTTTGGTGGAGGCTCTTTTTTATTTAGAGCGATACATAATCGAAGTAAAACCCGCCGAAATGAAATGGAGGAGGGATTCTGCTTCTCGCTACAAGAACATAACCACAGTGAAAACTGTGGTTTTTTTATGCTTTAAATTTAAACAAACCTGTTTGAGTTAAATTTATGGTGTAAAAAAGGAAACATGAAATGTTTATGAACTTGGGTTAAGCCTCCACTTCAGAAGGACGACTGAAGCGAAGATAACACCAATTTCCATCACATAATCTAATGGGTCAACAGGTGTGTTTTGTTCGATAACATACGTGTAAACACCTGTTTCTTCATACTTTGTATTAGGTTCTACTAGATGCTCACTAT
>CBDUEX010000354.1:0-2599 GCA_965366305.1 uncultured Bacteroidia bacterium
GGCAACAAAAAAAGGCAAACCGATCTAAGATCAGTTTACCTCTTTTAATTTTATACTCTTTGCAAACTATTCCTTAAGGAAGAATCTCTTTGTGAAGACTCACATCAAATTCCTTAACGTGAGCAGGATTTCCATCCATAAAAAAGTCTACAATATATTTTTGATTGCAATGCTCATCAAAAGTTTTCTGATCGTAAAATTTCTCTACAAAAGTAATTACATGCGGATTATCAATACTTTGATTTAATTCGTAACGAATACAACCACCTTCTTGGTGTGTTGGCAACATTAAGGCATGTAAATTTTGGATCAGCTGATCTGCTTCTCCCTCTTTTGCAATAAATCTGGCAATACATACCAGTTGAGTTTCATTTTTTCTTATTTCCATTTTGCTATTTTTTTTCGAAAATCAAACTTAAAGAAATTTTACGAAAGAAAATCATTTTACTGATATTAGAATATTCCCGGGATACCTGGTAATTGTCCAACCAAACCAAGAGAAACAATACATACGATAAACATGATTCCAGGAATAATTAACTTTTCTTTCAAGCTTAATTCTTGAGCTCTTTCTCGATCTCCAATTAAGCCCATATTATCAAGTAACATTGCAAATGCCCAACCAAATACTGGGTTAACAAATGCACAAGCAAAAATACATGTTCCTGCACTTAAAGAATCTTTGTGCTTGCGAACCATTTGCATACCTGCTTCTAGTAATGGCAAAAATACACCAACAATAAGAGCAACTCTAAGAACAGGTTCCCACATGGCTAAATCCATTGGATAACCAAAAATTGCAGCTAATACACAAAGAATTGCCGTAAGAACTGCTCCTCCAGGAATTGGACGTTTTGCAATGGCTGCAGGAATCATATAAGTTCCCCACGAAGAGGCAATATTACCACCACCAAGAAATGCACCAACAGCTTGACGAATAGAAGCTACAGTCATTGTATCATCTACATCCATTAATACGTTCTTTGCTTTCTTAGGATAGTTTAATTCTTGAAATACACGATGTCCTAAATAATCTGGAGACCACATGGCTACCGCAAGAATAGCAAATGGCACAACAGCAACAAAGTGACCAAAATTAGGCCAGCCTAATTGCCATCCTGTAGTTTCACCCCACCACCAAAATGGATTCATATGTGGCAAACCAGGTTTCGTTGTAAAAGCAAATTCTGCTCCCATAGCGTAAGCAATAATTCCCGCAAGTGCAGAACACAAAGGAATTGCTAACCATCGCTTATTTACTTTTGCCAGATAGGCGTAAATTAAAATGGTAACACCAATTACGGCGAATGAAATCACACCAGAATCGATACCCGAAGCCCAAAGCTCAAGTTTACCAATTTGACTAATCAAACCAACAGCACCTAAATAGATTAGAAGACCTCCACGCACACCAACACCGGTTAGTTTCATAAGCATGGAACCACCTTTTGTAATACTTAAAAGGAGACCAAATGCCCCAATAAGAATTCCCAAAGCCAATGGATGTCCTCCTGCGGCGGCAATAATCGGAATCAGTGGAATCATAGGACCATGAGTTCCTGCTAAGTTTGCTGTTGGATTTAAAATCGCTGAAAACAGGATCACAAAAATACCACCAGCAATTAAAAGCTCGTAACGAACATTTTCAGCAACAAATTCAGGAGTTAATCCAAATTGTGCAGCAAAAGCCGCAACCATTGCAGTTACCATTACCACTTTACCGATTGTAGCGGCGAGTGCAGGTACCAAATCCTCAATTTCAATATTAAAATCTCTAAACGGCAGGTTAATTCGCCATTTCCTAAACTTCATAATGGATAATTCGTGTTCCAAGTATTCTTCTCTACTTGAAAACTCCTTAGCCTTCTTACGCTGCGACTGGTAAGAGTTTTTGTTTTCTTTAGTCATTTTACTACTTTTTTGGTTTTACATACCCCTATTCAGTTACTTACACGTTTTCAGGGGCAAAAAATCGCCGTAAAACTAAAAAAATTAAGATGCTATGCAAACTCCACTAACCCCCACATTTACAAAAAGAAGCATCTATGAATTACCTCAAAAATATTTAGCAAAATGCATTCACTTTTTAAGATCAACAGAAATAAATAGTAACATCTAGATATCTTACTTTTCCTAGAAGTATCCATTTGATTAATAGCAGCATTTCAAAAACAATTATATTATTTACCCAATAGATTTTATTTTGATCTACTGAACAGCTTCAAAAATATTTTTATGTTGACTAAAGGAATTCTACTTCAATATTTTTAAAGCAAAAAAACAAAGCTGCAAACGATATAATTTAGACTTAAACTAAATAACTCTATTTTAAATTATACTTACCCCGATTAATTCTAATACACAATATTGTCTAACTCATGAAAAAATTCCATTTGCACAAAAGGCTGCTAGCATAATGCCAACAACCTTTCCTTCTAAACTATTCTAATCAATATTAAAAAAAAATATTATTAATTGCCACCTCTGTATCTTCTTCCTTTCTGATTTTGATTCTTGTTCTGATTCTTATATTTATTTTGAACCTCAGCTTTACAACCATTTCCTCTTTCCATATCCGAAGAGATAATCTCATTAAAAT
>CBDUEX010000355.1:0-2595 GCA_965366305.1 uncultured Bacteroidia bacterium
GAAAACGCACTTCCGTTTCTAAAAAAAGGAGGAACGTTTTACTACATTACCTGTTCCATTTTTAGCAAAGAGAATCAGGAAGTACGTGATTGGGTATTGGAAAAATTTGATGTTTCTTTAGATCAAGAAATTCTGTTCAATGGAATAGAACAAAAAGCAGATGCTATGTATATGGCCAGCTTTACGAAGACTTAAATCGCTAGAAGTCCTTCCTCTGTGGCGATAACCACTTCAGACACCTTTACCAAATCTTTATACACTTTCTTGCCAGTGAGAGAACCAAAGGAGGGAAGAACAAGGAAGTTGGGTCCTTTGTAAAAACTTGGAAGCCTTAAATGTTGCCGGGCTTTACCAGTAAGAGCATACCCGGGATGCAGGTGTCCGCATATATTAAACAATTCAGTTTCAGCGGGTTCATGACTTAGCCAAATTCCATCAATCTCATAAGGCAGTTTAGAGGTTATCGAAGAGTTATGGATGGAATGAATATCATGGTTTCCTATAATCAACTCAACTTCAACGGCTAAGGCTTCAATCCAAGATTCTACCAATTGATTTTCGATGTTTCGGTCGCTGTGAAACAGGTCTCCCAAAATGATGACTTTACGTGGATTTAACTGCTTAATTAACGCATCCACCTTGTTTAAATCTTGAAGCAAATAGTCTGTGGAGAGTGGAATTCCATTGTTTCTAAAGTGGCTTGCCTTACCGGCATGTACATCTGCAAGCAGCAGAAAATCGTGTTCTTTCCAGTACAATGCTTTCTCTTTTAGCAGCATAAAATGTTGTCCTGAAAAGCTTAGATCTATGGATTGATTAAACATTATGGTTTAAAAAGTCAAGAAATAAAAGCAATAGAAAACGGGTCGAAATCATCAGACACATCGCCATTAAACCGTACCGTATTCCAATGCTTTTTGCTCATATGATATCCAGGTTCAATTGATGTGTATTCGTTGCGATATTCGATCGCTTGTTCTGGATCACATTTGAGGTTGACACTTTCAAACTTTTGAATGGAGAAGAGGCAAAACATTTTGTTGTTTACTTTAAATACCAAAGTGTCTTCACCAAAAGGAGTGCCTTCTGTTACCAGTTGTTTGCCCAAACAATAGTTACGTAAAAATTCAATATCCATTTACTTTATATAAGGTAAAACTGCTATCGGAGTAGAGGATGGTTGAGTTAGCAATAAATTCGGATTGATCTTTTTGATATTGATCTAAACTCACGGCTGGACATACTACATACTTGGTATCTTGTAATTCTTGAAACCAATTAAAAGGAGAGTTATCTCGTCCCATTTCTTCTGCATTAAATGTAGCTCCATTTCTTCCTAAATAAACCAATGAAAAATTCGGTTCTGGAACATAAATCACATAAACTAGTTCATTTTCAGGCACATATGGTGCTATCTTTTGATCGGCATCTATTAACCAAGCTCGTTTGTAAGGCTCGGCATGGCCGCTAATCAACACATTTTCGCTCATTCGATTGAAGTAGCGATTACTTCCTTGGGTAAATGAAACAATAGCAAATACACTGGCGAGAATCACTGCAGTTCTTGGGTGAATGTACTCAGCGACTTCTGCGATAGTTTTTAAGGCAAAGAAAAGGATGAGTGGCAAAAAGGTGCCTAAAACATAGTAGTCGTGATCTTTGTATTGAATACCAAATAGGATGATAATCGAAAGTAAACCTAACCCTATAAAAAAGGCCAGTTGAAGGTGCTTGTTTTTAACGCTAAATCGTTTAAGTCTAGTGAGTTGATATATAAAAAGTAATCCAAGAACGACCCATTGTGCAGGGTTAAAGTATTCTTTTAGAAAGCGTTTTGCAGTCGTAAATATTTCTATGAACTGAAACCAAGTTTCTGCAGGGCGAGTTCCTGATAAAAACACATAGGATACTAATTTGGCATTGCGTTGATTAACTAGAAAGTAGTCGTAGTAGGCTACTCCGGCTCCAATAAGGAAGAATAAAACCCCACCAGCTATTAAATTTTTATTGGGTTTGCGTATATGCTTCAAGAAGTAAATTGCAAAGAAGCTAATGAAATAGATGCCCGATGATGTTTTAATGAATAAAGACAAGCCACTAATTACGAGAATGGCTATAAAATGCTTTTCAAAATTGTTATGCATTAAGTAAAAACACCACAAGAGGAGCGTAAGGGCCAGAATGTCTGGTAAAAAATTATAGGAATAATAAAGCAGAATGGGCGAGCTAAACAATCCAATAAAAACAGCAGATTTAAATAAGATTGATTCCTTTTTTAATAGTGTAAAAACCAATACAAATAAAGAGTAAAAAAAGAGGGTATACGTGGTAATTCGATACAGGAAAGGCAGGTAGTTCTGTGGGAATCCTAATCGCACAATTTGAGCGATAATATATTGATAACCAGAGAATTCTACTCCAACTCTTCCGTCTTCTGTTTTGATTGAACGGGTAGCGGGGTCTAGTATAGACCTCCCTTCAATAAAACGTTCAGCTATTGCCAATCGATCTGCCTGTGCCCATTGATGAATGCCCCGTGGTTTTTCATTTACATAGTTGAAAAACACGAAAAAGAAGAAAAAGAAAAATAATATG
>CBDUEX010000356.1:0-2566 GCA_965366305.1 uncultured Bacteroidia bacterium
TATATTGATATTTTGAACCTATATAAGTATCACCCCAATTTTCTCCTAATCGAGCGTATGCTACCCCAGCTGATAAGCTGATATTTTTTTCTCTATCACCCTTGGTAACTGTTGCCCAATGCAGTCCACCGAATGCTTGTGCATTTAATAAGTATCCAGAAGAACCAACAATTGTACCCAATGAGAAATGCACATCTGTCTCAGAATCAAATGAATACTTAGCAGCCAGTGCAATAGGACTAGCTATCCAAGTGGACATAACGCCCAGAGAGAAATTGTCGTTTATTGCAAAATGAACTTCTGGTCCATACAAATGAATCATAGCATAATTTTCGCCTTTTTCAATTGGTAAGGCATTTGTGGTGAAATAATACCGTGTAGTAAATGGACCGGTAGCTCTAAAATTCTCATACTTGACCGTTCCATCTGCATTAATTTTCTCTGTTTTAATCACAGTAATTGATTCAATATCACTTTTTGAGATATATATTTTGCCAATATTGACTGTTTTTAATAAGATCTCTCTTCCGTCATCTGACAGAATGAAACCATAAAACTCACCACCATCGGTTTTTTTGATAAGATAAAATGTCGAATCAACGGTTGAAGAACTATCTGTTTGTGCAAGTGAAGCACTAGTTCCAAATGTAAAAATTACTGCTAAGATAAAGAGGATTTTTTTCATGGGGTTAAGGTTGGTTAGTTTGCTTGCAAATGGATAATAAGGATATCTGCAGATACACGATGATACGTATTAATCTTGTAAAGCACAATTCTTTCTGAATCATAGTTTTTACTAGTTCCAATAGCTTGTTGTTCATGAAGTAATCAAATCAGTTAAAAAAATCAAATGCATTTATGTTTCTATCAATAAAATAAGTCGTATTCCTTATCCTTGCACCTTCTTTATGAGTCTAGAACAAGAAATAGAAAAACGTAAAACTTTTGGCATCATCTCTCACCCAGATGCTGGAAAGACTACATTAACTGAAAAACTGCTTCTATTTGGTGGTGCTATTCAAACTGCAGGAGCGGTAAAAAGCAATAAAATAAAGAAAACAGCTACTTCCGATTTTATGGAAATTGAGAAGCAAAGAGGAATTTCTGTTGCAACCTCGGTTATGAGCTTCGAATACAAGGGAAAGAAAATCAATATTCTTGATACTCCTGGTCACAAAGACTTTGCCGAGGACACCTACCGCACACTAACAGCAGTTGACAGTGTAATCTTGGTGGTAGACATTGCTAAAGGAGTAGAGGCTCAAACACGAAAATTGATGGAAGTATGCCGCATGCGAAATACTCCGGTTATCATATTTGTAAACAAAATGGATAGAGAAGGTCAAGACCCTTTTGATATTTTGGATGAACTAGAAACCGAATTAAAAATTAGCACCCGACCATTAAGCTGGCCCATCAATATGGGAAAACGATTTAAAGGTGTTTACTTATTGCACAACAACTCACTGAACCTATTTCAAGCAGATAAAACTAAAAAAGCTGCTGACTACATTGGAATCAAAGATTTATCTGATAAAAAGTTGGATGAAATGGTTGGAGAGGCTGATGCAAATCAATTGCGAGAAGATGTAGATTTAATAAATGGTGTTTATGAGCCATTTGATAAAGAATTGTACGAAGATGGTCTTCTAGCACCTGTTTTCTTCGGCTCTGCCTTAAACAATTTTGGAGTTCAAGAAATGCTAGACACATTTGTTGAGATTGCTCCGAGCCCAAGACCGCGACCAACAGATGTTCGCGATATAAAACCAACTGAAAAGAAATTTACGGGTTTTATTTTTAAGATTCATGCAAACTTAGATCCGAATCACAGAGATAGAATTGCCTTTTTAAGGGTATGTTCTGGAACTTTCGAACGAAACAAGTTTTTCGTTCATGCTCGAACCGAGAAGAAGATGCGATTCAGTAATCCATATACATTTTTAGCTGATAGTAAGGAGGTTACGCAATTTGCGTATCCAGGAGATGTAGTTGGACTTTATGATACCGGAAACTTTAAAATTGGCGATGGACTAACAGAAGGAGAGAAGCTTCAGTTTAAAGGAATGCCCAATTTTAGTCCAGAATTATTTAGAGAGGTGGTAAACCTTGATCCAATGAAATCGAAACAATTGGATAAAGGTGTAAATCAATTGACAGACGAAGGTGTTGCCCAATTGTTTACGCAACAACCTGGGAATAGAAAAATAATAGGAGTGGTTGGTGAGCTTCAGTTTGAAGTAATTCAATACCGATTAGAGCATGAGTACAATGCAAAAGCTCGTTTTGATCCGATGCGATATCACAAAGCATGTTGGATGACGGGTGATGAAGCAAAGATTGCTGAATTTATCAAATATAAACCTAGTGACATTGTTAGGGATAAAGACGAAAACCTAGTGTTTTTAGCACAAACAGCTTATGTACTACAAATGGCCAAGCAAAACAATCCTGAAATTGAATTTCACGAAACCAGTGAGTTTAAGGTAAGTATGGATTAATCCTACTTGTAAATATTAAGCGTCCCTTTTTTCTTACTGAGATATTCTAGATACAACACTTTGTC
>CBDUEX010000357.1:0-2562 GCA_965366305.1 uncultured Bacteroidia bacterium
GGTCGTAGTATTTCTTGTTAGGTTTGTCGTCTCCTTCTGGATTTCCAATTTGTGTTTTCAAGTACTCTATGTTAGTAGTCATGTAGTCTCTAATTCCTGCGTTAAACGCAAATTGCATGTCCGTATCAATATTCATTTTGATAACACCATACGAGATTCCTTCTCTTATTTCTTCTATAGTTGAACCACTTCCGCCATGGAAAACAAAGTCAACTGGATTTGGACCTGTTCCAAATTTCTTTTGAACGTAGTCTTGAGAATTTTTAAGGATAACCGGAGTCAATTTCACATTTCCTGGTTTGTAGACACCATGGACGTTTCCAAATGCTGCCGCAATGGTAAATCTATGACTCACTTTCATTAATTCTTCATAGGCATAAGCAACTTCATTAGGCTGCGTGTAAAGTTTAGAACTATCAACGTCTGTATTATCAACGCCATCTTCTTCACCACCTGTAATTCCTAATTCAATTTCCAAAGTCATGCCCATTTTGCTCATACGCTCTAGGTATCTTTTGCAAATTTCTATGTTCTCTTCAATTGGTTCTTCTGATAAATCAATCATATGAGAACTGTATAATGGCTTTCCAGTTTCCGCAAAGTGCTTTTCTGAAGCATCCAATAAACCATCAATCCAAGGTAATAATTTCTTAGCACAATGGTCGGTATGCATAATTACGGTTGCTCCATAAGCTTCAGCAAGTGTATTTACATGCTTTGCTCCTGCAATAGAACCTAAAATAGCTGCTTGTTGATTCTCGTTACTTAATCCTTTACCTGCATTAAATACACCGCCACCATTAGAAAATTGAATGATTACTGGTGCATTCAATTTAGCAGCAGTTTCCATCACTGCATTTAATGAACTTGATCCAATTACGTTTACAGCGGGTAAAGCAAATCCTTTTTCTTTTGCATATTTAAAGATTGCTTGTACTTCGTCTCCTGTTGCTACTCCTGGTTTGATGTTGTGACTCATTGACTATAATAGTTTTAAATGTGGGGCAATATTAGCACTTTTTAAATTTCAATAAAAACAAAGCCCCTCAAATACAGAGCTCAGTTATTAATATCTTGTTCAGATTGTAGGATGTACCGATTCGATTTAATCGAAGGTTTGTAAATCAACCAGCTTTTTATAAAGACCACCTTTTTCTAGAAGCGAATTATGTGTGCCATCTTGAACGATCTTTCCATTCTCGATTACCAAAATTCTATCGGCATTTTGAATGGTACTCAAACGATGAGCAATTACAATGCTCGTTCGGTCTTTCATGATGTTTTCCAATGCGTCTTGAACCAGCTTTTCACTTTCCGAATCAAGGGCTGATGTTGCTTCATCCAAAATAAGGATTGGCGGATTTTTAAGTACTGCTCGTGCAATGCTTAATCGTTGTTTCTGTCCACCACTTAAATTGCCTCCTTTTTCACCGATATTGGCATTGTAACCTCCTTCTTTCTCAAGAATAAATGCATGAGCATTTGCAACCTTGGTTGCATCCAACAAATCATCTCCCGTGCTATAAAAATCACCCATTTTGATGTTATTGGCAATGGTATCGTTAAACAATACCGCTTCTTGTGTTACTAGACCAAACATGGAGCGGAGATTCACCAAATTCATGTCTTTAATGTTAACACTATCTATGGTAATAGTGCCACTTTCCAATTCATGAAAACGAGGAAGCAAATCCACCAAGGTAGATTTTCCACCTCCCGATGGTCCAACCAAGGCAACACGTTCTCCTTTTTTAATTTTAAATGAAATGCCATCAATAGCACGTTTTCCATCGTAACTAAAGCACACATCTTTCATCTCAATTTCCTTTTGAAAATCAACCGTTCTGCTTCCTTCATTGGCAACTTCACTTGGTGTATCCAGAATTTCATTTACTCGATCTAGGGATGCAGATCCTTTTTTGATTCTAAAATAGGCTTCCGTTAACGCTTTAGCAGGTGAAATTATTTGCGAGAATATAGCTATATAAGCAATTAAAAATGAGCCAGTTAATGCAGAATCTTGTGTTAAAATTAAGTTTCCACTGTACACCAAAATTAAAGCGATTACAATACTCCCCATAAATTCACTTAATGGTGATGCAAGCATTTCTCTGCGAAATAACTTGAGCATTAAATAAAAGTGACTATCGTTTAGTTCCTTAAATTTCTTTTGTTTTTCTGTAGTTGAATTAAATGCTTTAATAATCTTAATTCCATGCAGACTCTCTTCAATATGTGAAACCACATGGGCAAATTTCTCTTGACCTAATGCTGCAGCATGTTTAAGTTTAGAACCAATTCTGCTGATAATAAAACCACTAATTGGCAAAAGTATTAACACAAAAAGTGTCAGCTTAGCACTTGTAAAGAATAGTGCGATAAAAGGGATTAGAATTGCAATTGGGTGTTTAATCAAGTCTAACGCCCCAGCCAAACTCATCTCTACTTCACGTATGTCGCTTATGAGTTTCGAAATTATTTCACCTCGTTTTATTTTACTGAAATAGCTAATTGGAAGTTTTAAAATATGATTATACGTCCATTCTCTGATATCTCGAATTA
>CBDUEX010000358.1:0-2535 GCA_965366305.1 uncultured Bacteroidia bacterium
ATTAATAGAAGATTCAAATAAGGTTGTGTTTCTATAGGTGATGGAAGCATCTGCAAAATAGATACTATCTGACAATCCATTTTCTAATGGAACAGCCTTCCAAGCTGTATTGGATGAATGAATTTCTATGGTGGAACTATTTGGGTTTAGAACAAACTTATTTGTGACTGTTCCATCCACGGTTTTTACATGAATAGCAACACTGTCTTGATCCACTTCTAAATCGCTTGAAAAAACCGAAAAATATTCATCTAGTTTGTAACTAAATCCCGTAGGGTCGTTCGATTTAATTAAGCCAGAGAATATAAAAAGTAAAGCAACAAGAACGCGAAATATATTAGCTAAGTACTTCATTTTTTAAAGAAATTATTAATTCTGATTATTGCAAAAATTGCGTAATTGAGCATATCGCTAAAATTGGCGTCTATACCTTCTGAAATAAGTGTTTTACCACCCTTGTCTTCAATTTGTTTTGTTCTTAAAATTTTCATTAAGATAAGATCGGTATAGGTGCTTACTCTCATATCTCGCCAAGCTTCACCGTAATCATGATTCTTGGTCACCATTAAATTCTTGCAGTCTTCGGCTTTCGAGTCAAATAAGTTCATTACTCGTTTCTCATCCATTTCCATATCGTCGCTTGTATCCAATTCAATTTGAATTAGAGCAATAATACAATAGTTTACGATTCCAATAAACTCATTTTCAATGCTTTCACCAACCTTGTTTTCTTTTTTTTCTTCAATACTTCGAATTCGTTG
Source organism: uncultured Bacteroidia bacterium (assembly GCA_965366305.1). Classification (GTDB taxonomy): domain Bacteria; phylum Bacteroidota; class Bacteroidia; order NS11-12g; family UBA9320; genus UBA9320. The sequence continues at coordinate 762 of CBDUEX010000358.1, forward strand.
TGCCTTAATAAATATCTGATCAGTAATAGAAATCGGACGTAGTATTCTCCACGCAGTGCCATAGTCATGTGTCTTCTTTTCGAATATTTCTCTACACCGAGAAATAGCTTTATCAAATAGTAATGGAGTATCTGTATTCAAAATGAATTTAATTTGCTGCAAATGTAGGTTTTGAACTTGAATGATATGAAGCTAAGCATCAACATAAAAGGCACATTAATGGATTTTAATACACCCAAGATAATGGGTATATTAAATACAACTCCAGATTCTTTTTCGGATGGAGGGAAGTATAACAGCCTTGATGCTGCAATTATTCATGCAAGAAAGATGGTAAACGAAGGTGCTGACATGCTTGATGTTGGAGGCTATAGCTCTCGGCCAGGTGCCAGTGATGTATCTCTTCAGGAAGAATTAGATCGGGTAATTCCGGTTATAGAAAAAATCAGAAGTGAGATGGATATTCCTATTTCAATTGACACTTTTAGGAGTGAGGTTGCTGCTCAGGCAATAAGTGGTGGTGCTCATATTGTTAATGACATTAGTGCAGGGGAAGATGATCCCGCTATGATTGCTACCGTTGGCAAGCTTAATGTGCCATACATCGCAATGCATAAACAAGGGAAGCCTAAAACGATGCAGCATAATCCAGAGTACAAAAATGTGGTTGAATCTGTGTTTGAATATTTGAGTAAGAAGAAGAAGGAGTGTGTGGATGCAGGAATTGTAGATTTAATAATTGATCCAGGATTTGGATTCGGAAAAACAATAAAGCACAATTATTTATTGCTCAATAACTTGGAGCGGTTTAGGCTATTAGATATTCCAATTCTAGTAGGTGTTTCTAGAAAATCAATGATTCATAAAGTACTTAATACTAGTGCTGAAGAAGCACTAAATGGCACTTCATTTTTACATGCATTTGCATTGCAAAATGGTGCAAATATTTTACGTGTACATGATGTGCTTGAAGCCAAAGAATGTGTTAAACTTTGGACTCAATTATCAGCGAATACTGGTTAATTTAGGTTCCAATCGTTTTGTTAATGGCATATCCCATTCCAAAACCTAGTACAATTCCCACAATTAATCCTGCAATTACATTTTCCATTGCATAGCCCATTAGTAAACCAAAGAGCACACCTGAAAATATACCAAGGATATAGTTATTCCTTTGACGTACTTTTCGATTTTTAATTTTGTTTGTTTTTCGTCGCATAATGCTAACATTTATTCTTGTTCAGCTAATTGTTTAAACTTCCCTTTACTTTTTCTTATTTTAACAGCAACTACCTTATATTCTGGGCACATTGCTTCACTATCATGCACATCTCCTGTAATGTTATTAATCATTATTTCAGGGAAGTGGAACGTAGTACTTACAATTCCTTTTTTTACTTCATCTGTAATTCTGGCTTTGACATCTACCTTTCCTCTTGGGCTTTCTAAACAAACATAGTCACCTTCGTTTATCAAATGTTCTCTCGCATCATCAGGATGAATCATTAGATAATCATCCTTCAAGATTTCGACATTTCCAGTTCTTCGAGTCATAGCACCACAGTTGTAGTGTTCTAGCTCTCTATTAGTTGTTAATATGTACGGATATTCCTTTGCGTGAGAAACAAGTTCTTCGGTTTCTCTCCAATTATTGAAAATGAATTGCCCTTTTCCGATCTTAAATTCTTCTTTATGCAGAATCTGAGTATCTGTACCATCTAAAGCAACAGGCCATTGCAATCCATTTTTCCCTAATCTATCCCATGTAATACCT
>CBDUEX010000359.1:0-2504 GCA_965366305.1 uncultured Bacteroidia bacterium
CTTCTACTCACGTTCAATGGAATATCTGGACTATCAATTACACCATGCAATAACATCAGGTATTCAGGAACGATATCTTCCACATTATCAGTTACATATACTTGATTACTGTACAACTGAATCTTATTTCGGTTTGGCTCAATATCCTTTTTAATCTTTGGGAAGTATAATACCCCCGTTAGATTAAATGGATAATCTACATTCAAATGAATCCAAAATAATGGTGGTTCACTCATTGGATAGAGTTTACTGTAGAATTCGGTGTAATCTTCGTCTTTTAGTTCACTTGGACTGCTTTTCCAAAGAGGTGCTGTTTCGTTCACCACTTTCTCATCAAACTCAATTGGAATAGGTAAGAACTTGCAATACTTATTTAATAACTCTTGCACCTTCCATTTTTGAAGAAACTCTTTGCTGTCTTCGTTGATGTGAAGAATAATATCGGTTCCTCTTTTCTTTCTCTTCCCTTTTGTGATTTTAAAGTCTGTAGAACCTTCACACGCCCATTTTGCAGGCTCTGCTCCTTCGGCATAACTAAGTGTATCAATTTCTACCTTATCAGCAACCATGAAACTAGAATAGAATCCTAATCCAAAATGACCAATGATGTTTGCATCTTCTTTAGCATCTTTAAATTTTTCTACAAATTCTTCAGCTCCACTAAATGCAATTTGATTGATATATTTATCAATTTCTTCTGCAGTCATCCCTAATCCATTATCGCTAATCGTTAAGGTTTTTTTGTCTTCATTAATGGCAACTGAAATCTTTAATTCTCCAAGATCTCCCGTTGCATCACCACGTTGACTTAATAACTTAATCTTCTGCGAAGCATCGGTTGCGTTTGATATAAGTTCACGTAAAAATATTTCGTGATCCGTATAAAGAAACTTTTTAATAATTGGAAAGATATTCTCCGTGTTTACTGAAACTTTTCCTTTTTGCATGTTTGTTTTAATTGTTTAGCTAGGTGCAATCAAATTGCAGACCAAACCCCAAACACTGACAACTTGACTTTTTATTTCAAATTCATCTGTCAAAAGAGACACAAAAGCTATTTCATAGGTAAACAGGTAAAGTTAACCATAGAAGTTTCCCATTGCTCTTCATGACTGGTATATGCCTTTATGATTAACTTCATCTGGCAACCAACCTTAACCTTATTCACCCAAATTTTATAAATGTTCATTTGATGAGAATCATTATGTGCATGGGTATTAAACACGATGGAATCATTATCTAATTGTTTTATAAACACCTCATATCCATGTAATTCATTTTCCCATGAAATTAAACTTTCAATGAAAACAGTATCACCATAATTATAAATGGCATTTTCAATTGGTTGATTTATATCAAATTCCACTGGATTGAGTACAGGAAGATTTTCTTGTTGGCACGATACGAAAATTAACGCCAATAGGAATAATAAAATAGCAGTTCTACTTGTCTTCATTTTTTGCTATGATATAAATGAATTGAGCTCTAATATTTGCTTTTGGAACCACAAGCCCTTCTGACATCTCGCCAAATAAAGGCACTTCATATCTCAATCGAATACCAACCTGTTTCTTGTAATAATCAAAGGCAACAGGCAAGGTTACATAAGACATGCCGGTATATGTTTCAATGGTATTAAACTTTACGGAAGCTAAATCTTTAACAGCATGGTTGTATTTTAAGCCCAATTGAGGAACCAACATCGACTTGGTTTTTTGAATCTTTAGGAAAGCTAAAGCGGTTGCGTCCAATTGATTGCCGAATTTGTAATCCCAGTTGTTTTTTGTGCTCACGGTATAATTTAGTTCGTTGTTAAAACCAAACTGACTTTTTAAATACGTATAGTTGGAAGAAAATAGAAGATCTGTAGAACCAGTTCCTAATTGTAAATTTGGAACAACCACATTATGAGTTGCAATATTAGTTTTACCAGTAGGAAGTTTCACCCCGCTTCCCAAATACCATTTATGAAAGTCGTTTTTAGCTATTAACACATTGGCTAACAAGCTTATATCTCCTAAACCTGACTGACTGTATGATTGATCATCATCATCAATTTGTTTTATGTGATAAGGAACAAATCCAAACAATTGAAGTCGTTCATTCACACTGTATCTTCCCCATAATTCATACGATTGGTAATTGTTCTTTCCAAAAACAGTAGGGTCAGTTTCAAATAATTTGGGATGTTCTGTTTCAAACGTTTTCATTTTGTAACTTAGACCTACAAAGTGAAAATTACTGTTAGGTAGATATCCAATTCCTTGTAATCCACCTGCACCACCACATACATCGCATGCGATAACGCTATTTACTATGACTACTCCTAAGAGCGTCATGAATATTTTTTTCATGATTTATTTATTAATTGTTTAAAATATTGGTTTGTAAGTACCAAGTACTTGTCCGAAATTTTAAGAATTAATAGGTGGCTTAATCAACCTTTGAAGATGTGCAGCTTGCACTGCATTTATTATCGGCTTGTAACCGGGCGAGCTCGATGC
>CBDUEX010000360.1:0-2492 GCA_965366305.1 uncultured Bacteroidia bacterium
TATTGAGTCTCAAACCCGTTTGTTTAAAGTCCACTGAGCAATCCAAAATTGCAATTCCACCCCTTTTTTTCTACATTTGGCAAGAACCCACCCCTTTCCCTATGCGTACAATTAAAAATCTATTTCCACTATTTCTAGGTTTAATCCTTATTTCTGGTTGTAAAAAAGAAGATGCCGAAAAAGACAAAACTCCTCCTACTGCATTTGAATTAGCATATTTAGCAGACAAAGAAATTGATGTTGTTCTTAATCCCAAGTTGATTTGGGAATCATCTACAAGCAGCAACGGTGCTGTCACTTATTCTTTGTTAATAGATAGAAAACAAGACTTAGTTGATCAAGGTCTTTCTGAGCCTGTTACCACACTTGCATCAGGTTTAGAAGTTAATTATCTGAAACTTGAGAGTTATTTGAACATCAATACAGAATATTTCTGGTATGTTCTTGCCTCTGATGCCGATGGCAATAGTACTCGAAGCACAAGTATCTATTCTTTTATTACCGCTGATACGGTGATTAAACCGTTGCCACCAGATTCGTTTAAACTGTTACTGCCAATCGACGGGTTTCTAGACGCTCCATTGAAACCAAGTTTATTATGGGAGGCCTCCAACGACCCAAGCAACACGGGAATAACCTACGATGTTTATATGGGCTTAAATCCCAATCCAAAGGGAATGGTGCAACAAAACATTGGTGCAACTGGCATTACGATTCCCAATGAACTTGAGTATGAAACAACATATTACTGGTGGGTAGAAGCAAAGAATAAAAAAGGAGCATCTACTGCAAGTACTACTTTTTCGTTTACAACTATCCCAGATATTAAAAAACTAAAGTTTAAGGTATTAAAGGCATCTGGCAATCTACTCGACAGTTCTAGTGGAAGATATGGCCATCAGGTAGTTATAAAAGACGATATTCTTTATGAATTGGGTGGAAATGATCAAGGCACAAAAAATTCTGTACATATTTCCACAAATGGAGTTGACTGGCTAATATTAAAGCGGCATGATGTAGATGGTCGCTTTTTCCCTTCAGACGAACATCAAGCTGTGGTATTTAAGAATAAGATTTGGGTATTTGATGGTACACGGAATTCAATACACAACAGCTCCGATGGTTATGCCTGGGAAAATGTTACTGTATCAGGTAGTGTGATTGATGGTACACATTGGAAGGGCAAACACGGTCATCAAGTTATCGTTTACAAAGGTAAAATGTGGGTGATTGGTGGAACCAATGCAGGAATTCCCACAAACGATGTGTGGAGCAGCCCAGATGGTATTGACTGGACAAAAGAAAGTGCAGGGAGCAATTCTCTTTTTGGTCCTAGAATTGGTCATGCGTGTGCAGTTTACGATGGTAAAATGTTTGTAGTGGGTGGATCCTCTGGAGGATTGGTAAATGACGTGTGGTGTAGTGAAGATGGTAAAAATTGGGAATTAGTAGTTGAAAATGCTGACTTTGATCCTCGAACAGAGCACACACTCACTTCCGTAAAAGATTTCTATGGTGTAGGAGGTGATATATTGATGCTTGTTGGTGGCAGAAGTGGTCCTGATAATGCTGATGTTTGGGTGTCGCTTTTCGGAGCGGTCTGGGATAAGATCGACATGCCAGCAGATTATCCCGCTAGAACGGAGCATCAAACTGTGGTTCATGATAACAAAGTTTGGATTTTTCAGGGGAAAAAAAGTGCCAACGGATTAAACGATGCTTGGACAATAGAAAAGTTTTAAGAGTTAGAAATAGTCTTAATACACAAACCAACCACTGCTTTTCAGCATGTGTCCCTGATATTTTGGGATGCGTAAATTTCACCACGTAATTTGCAATTGCAAGCTTGGAAGTACTTTAAAATACACCTTCCCTTCACGAGCAGTTTGCTTATTATTTCCATAGTTTCCATATTGAAAATAGACATCTAAATTGTTGCTTTCTTTTACGTCAATAAACGTATCCCTGGCAATTCCAGAAAAGCCCTGAGGTGAACCGTTGTAATACAGTGATACCTTATCGGTATTCTTATTGAAATAGTAATTAATATTCGTTCTATCTGAAGTATACGAACGCGTTTTTATGGCTCCTAATTCTCCTTCTTCAATTTCTATGTATGAGTCGTAATAACAATACGCTGTATCGGGCTCTTCTATCACTGTTTGAGAAAGATCAAACTTAGTAGTTAACGGAATTTCTTCCTGACAACTTTGCAGAATTACTGCACTTAACACTATGTATATCAGCGGTTTAAAACACATACGATAATCCTAAAAAATAATTGGCAATTTGTTTCCGCTGCATTCGCTTGTAGATAATGTATTCTAAAGCTTTTGAAAGTTCTTCCGAATATTCATACTGGTTCACACCTACATACATGTATCCATATTCGATTCCAGAGGTAAAGATTAAACGCTCTGTAACTGCAGCACTGTGTCCAAAACCTAAGGTAATTTTCACCAAGTTTTTGGCTGAAATTGGTTCACTTACTG
>CBDUEX010000361.1:0-2484 GCA_965366305.1 uncultured Bacteroidia bacterium
TTACGCCTTTAGTTTTGAAACGTGGCGAAATGGAAAGCTCGTAGGTGGACTCTATGGAGTTGCTATTGGCCGCGTATTTTTTGGTGAAAGCATGTTTCACACCGAAACTGATGCCAGTAAAATTGCCTTGATTTTCCTAGTGGAATTTATGAAAGAAAACAACTTTCAATTGCTTGACACGCAGTATATCAATGATCACCTGAAACAATTTGGAGCAATTGAAGTTACGAACGAAAAATACGAAGAACTCTTGGAACTGGCATTGGAGTGATGAATTACAATAATTCTTTGATAGTCTGAATTTTTTTCTCTGTTTCTTCCCACTCTTTTGAGGCAACCGACTCTGCAGTGATACCTGCACCGGCAAAAAGTTCCACTTGATCTTCATAAAAACGCATGCAACGTAAATTCACAAAGAAGGTAGCAGATTTTGCTTCTAAAACACCGGTAATTCCAGCGTAGAAACTTCTATTTAAGGTTTCAAAGTCATTTATAAATCCAAAACTAGCATCTCGTGGCAAACCACATACTGCACTGTTTGGCTGCAAATGTTTAAGCAACTCCAACGCTTGTGCCTCAGTAGAAGCTGCTGTATACGAAGTCTTTAAGTGTTTAATCTTGCTAAATGTCGCCTCCTGCTTCTCTCCCTTGGTAAATGTTCCAAGACCCACTTTTTGAAGTTTTTCTTCAATAAACTGTTCTACCATTGCTTGTTCATCCTCCTCTTTCTCGGTAAAAGCTTGATCTACCATTTTTGTACCAGCAAGAGCAATAGTATACACCGTATTATCCTCAAAATGCAACAATAATTCGGGAGATGCACCCACCCATTCTTGTCCGCCTAAATTGATATAGTACCCATAAGATTCAGGATGTTTTACCACGGCATTTTGAAAGGATTGCAAGGCATCATACTTGCCATTAATTATCTCATTTCGAGCCAATACCACTTTTGATAATTCTCCAGTTGCCATGCTTTGCTGAGCTAAAAACACACTGGTTTCATATTCTTCTTTAGTCATTTCAATATTGGGCGAAAACTCAAACTGTTGAACGGGATTTTCACCAGTTTCTTTACTAAAAAAGTATGCTTGCTTTGTTCTATCGAAAGGGAAATAAACGAGCCCCTCTTTCTTCATCCAATAATCATCGATTTCTGAAAACGACTCCAAATTACTGGCATCGTATCGTTCTATTTTCTTTTGGTTTGGCAAATAAACCAGTGCTCCAATGTCTTCCGGATTTTCCATCTATTTTTTAATAACAGCTAGTGTCATTCGTGTAACATTTATTAATACTCCTTCTTCTGTTCTTGTTTCCACCTCCCAAACTTGGGTAGTTCTTCCAACATGAATAGCTTTTGCAGTTGAGAAAACAAGTCCATCTTTAACACTTTTTAAATGGTTGGAATTAAGCGACAGTCCAACGCATGCTTTTCCATCTTTTCCAACAATTAAATTGCCCGCCAAACTAGCAACATTTTCGGCTAAAGCCGCAACCGCACCACCGTGCAACAATCCTAATGGTTGATGAACACGGCTGGTCACTGGCATCGACATGGTGAGAAAATCTTCTCCAATATCTGTTACTTTCATTTCCAAGAGGTCAGACATTGTGTTCTTCCCAAAATGGTTTAATTCTGAGATGTTTATAGATTTGTAAGGTATCAAAACGTTATCCAATAGTAAGTGAGTACAAAGAAAACCATTTATATCATTCGTCATGGTCAAACCGACTATAATAAACGTGGCATCATTCAAGGAAGTGGTATTGATAGTAGCCTAAACGAAACAGGAATCCAACAGGCTGAGCAATTCTACAATGCCTATCACCACATCCATTTTGACACCATTTACACCAGTAGTTTAAAAAGAACCCAAGAAACCGTTGCTCCTTTTGTTCGTACGGGCAAATCAATTGAGATTTTAACAGAACTTGATGAGATTAATTGGGGAATTTTTGAAGGCTTAAAAAGCACTCCAGACAATCATCAGGTTTATTTAAATATGATTAACGATTGGAAAGCAGGTTTGTTAGACAGGGCCGTAGAAGGAGGCGAAACTCCAAATCAAATGCAAAAACGCCAGCAAAGAGGCCTGGAAAAACTACTTGAAAAACAGCATGAAAATCAAATTTTGATTTGCATGCATGGCCGAGCAATGAGAAGTTTTTTGTGTTTATTAACTGAAACTCCCTTGCAACGCATGGATGAATTTAAACACAATAACGTATGCTTGTATGTTTTAAAACAGAATGAAAACAAATTTGATATTGTAGAACAAAACTGTTCTAAACATCTTTGGTTATAGAAATTACGATGAGAAAAATTAGATCGTCATGATCTCTTTTTCTTTATTGGCGATTGCATCATCAATTCGTTTTGAATAATCATCAATCATTTTTTGGACATCACCTTCAGCACCTTTGGCCATATCTTCACTTAGTCCATCCTTTTGCAACATTTTAATGGTATCGATAGCATCT
>CBDUEX010000362.1:0-2471 GCA_965366305.1 uncultured Bacteroidia bacterium
AAAGTCATACCACCATCTCATCGAACAAATGAATATGTTGGACACCTTATCATATTCTCCCAACCCCACTACTATTCAGATAGTTAAAGAAGAATCTTGCTCAAGTTCGCCACTCGAACTTATTTAAGATCTTTAAAATTTAAGCAGCTTAGATTTTTAAAATTTATGGGCTGTTAGAATCTGTAACTTACAGAAAGACTAGGCAGTATTGGCAATTGGTTTTCCCTCTTGTAATCAATTCTATTGAAATAGAAAATGTTTTCTCTATTGTAAACATTTGTAACTGATAAAATGGCTTCGATTTTATTCTTATCCTTCTTTTTATCAGTTTTTTCATCCTTGATTGCATTCTTTTTAGATACTAAAAATGTTTTTTTCAACGAGGCATCTAATCGATGGTAATATGGCAATCGCCCTCTGTTAATTTCATCATAAAGAATACCTAACTCTCCATTATCTGTGGCATAATCTGTAGTTCCTCCATCTCCAAAATCAAGTCTTTCATAAAATCCTTGTGTTAGGGTAAATGGAAATCCAGATCCAAAATTCCATCTTACATTAGCACTCCACAATAAGTCTTTTCCAAAATCATACGAATTCACCAAGTTAATGTTGTGTCTTCTATCAAAATGAGGTTGATATGTTCTGACACCATCAAAACGATTAACAATATTAAACGAATACACCGCCCAGATGTACCATTGTTTACTTTCGTACTTGTAGGTAATATCAAAACCATACGCTTCCCCTTCTTCTACAATGTAGTTTACTTTAAGAAGATCTGGTTTATCTGCATTTTCTGAATTGTTATCAAATATCTTATCTCGGTTAATATTGGTAATTTGCGTAAAGTCTTTGATATAGCCCTCCACATTTATCTCCGATTTAGAATTGACATCATATTCAACACCAAATACTGCATGTCTTGCTTTTTGAAGCTTACTCTCTATTGGTTCCCCTTTAAACGTACTTGGAAGGTCCTTAGGGCCACTTAAGAAGCCGTAAAACAGATTTACTACGTCTCTATCACTCACTGCACTCATTAAGTTCTGAGAGTACAAGCCAGCCGACCCTTTTATTCTCCAACGTTGGTTGAAAATATACTTGGCACGTAAGCGTGGCTCCAAACAGTTTTCTTGCAAGCTCGCATACCGTTGTAAACGCACGCCAGTTTCTAGTAAGAATTTCTTATTGAAGTTTCTAAGGTAATTGATAAACCCATTAATTTCTGTGGTGTTTTCAAACTGCGAAATTTTACGATTAAACGCATTGAAAATTTCAAATTCAGTTCTAAACGAATTCATTTCAATTCCATAACGTAGCTTGTCAGACTCTCGCAATGCATACGAGAAATTAAGATTTACATTATATCCTTTAATACCAGAATTTCTTGGCTTTTCATCCAATTCAATTTGCTCGATTAAATAGTCGCTGTAGTTAACACTGCCATCCACCAAGGTTTTGCTTGAACCAGGCACTAATAAAAAGTTAGTACCAAAGCCGTTTGAATTCCATTTATATGACGTAGAATTAGGAAAATTCACCTTATCTTGATAGTTGAATCCAAAGATCTTAGCATTACTTCCTTGAGAACTGTTAAACGAAATCTTAGCATATAAATCGCTAAATGAATACGGTAGTACACCGTCGTTTACATAAGGATAAATAAACGGTGCTGTATTTTCAAGATAAGAATTCTTGTATGATATAATATAACTGCTACTTCCCTCTCCTTGCACATAGGGTTTTAACGGCCCTTCGAGCAATAATTTAGAGTTAAACGGACTGCTATTGATTTTCCCTGCAAAGTTGTTTTTGTTGCCATCACGTGTTTTCACATCTACAATAGCTGAAATTCTTCCACCATATTCAGCACTAAAACCAGCTGAATATACACTTACAGATTTTAAAATATCACTATCAAAAACAGAGAACAAACCAATAGAATGAAAAGGATTATAAACGGTTAATCCGTCTAGCATTACTCTATTCATTACCGGTGAACCACCTCGAATATACAATTGACCACCTTGGTCTCCAGAAAACACTACTCCAGGAAGTACTTGTAGGTATTGAACCAAGTCTGGCTCACCTCCAACACTAGGAATACGCTGCAGTTGTTTGGGTTTAATAACGGTTTGTGAAATATTAACTTCTTTCTTTTTACGAATCTTTTCTGCGGATATTCTTACTTCTTCAAAATCACTTGAAGCCGTTTCTAAGAAAAAGTTCTGTGTTACTATTTGTTCGTCTTTTACTTTTATCGTAAACGATACATCGTCAAAACCAATAAAAGATGCCGTTACTACATAATCGCCTGGAGGAACATTATTAATCGAATAGAATCCTTTTTCATCCGAATAAGCTCCTTGATTATTTTTATCTAACGAGACAAGTGCTGAATTGATGCCTTCACCGTTTGATCCATCATATACAAAACCACGAACAATCCCTGTTTGGCCAGAACTAAC
>CBDUEX010000363.1:0-2467 GCA_965366305.1 uncultured Bacteroidia bacterium
CGGATGATCGACACCAATGTAAAGGGGCTTTTATTCGTAAGCAAAGCGATGATTCCCTTACTTAAGAAAACCAAAGGGCACATTGTAAATATTGGATCTATAGCTGGCAAAGAAGTGTACCCAAATGGCAATGTGTATTGTGGCACCAAGCACATGGTGGATGCATTGAACAAATCGATGCGACGTGAGTTAGCTGAAGATGGAATTAAAGTATCGAGTGTAAATCCGGGTGCGGTTGAAACTGAATTCTCTATCGTAAGGTTGGGAGGAGATAAAGAGAAAGCACAAGGCGTATATGACGGCTTCGAAAATTTATTGGCTCAAGACATTGCCGACGCAATCTGGTACGTAGTAAGCAGACCTCGTCATGTAAACATCAACGAATTGATTATTATGCCAACAGCACAACCAGCTGCCGGCGTTGTAATTAAGAATAAAGGACTTTAATATCCTGCAGCACCGGTTAATCGGGTATCGCGAGAGTGAACTGCCATAACAGGAATTGGACTGTTATTCACCAATTGTTGTGAATATGAATCCATAAAAATTCCAGCACTTTCAGTTTCTGTCATAATAAGCATTAATCCTGCTTTTACAGATTGACCATACTCAATGCATGTTTCTGGAACATTAATTCCATACTTAGTAGCTACAGTATGCTTTATACCTCTTTCAGCCAAAAATCGTTCTGTTTGTCTTACATATGCATCAACACTTTTCACGGTATCCTTTGAGCTACTTTTAGAAACGCCCAAAATATGAACTGTAGAACCAAAAGCTTGGGCCAAACGAACACAATAGGAAACCTTTTGACGAGTTTGTGAAGAATCTGCCAAAGGCAATAAAATATTGTCGAAACTTAGATCAGAAGCCCCTTCTTGAGAACAAATAACAGGACATGTTGAACTACTAATCACCTTAAATGCGTTGCTGCCCATCCAAAATGGTTGCCAGCCTTTTCTTCCATGGGAACCAACCAAAATTAAAGAGTATTCTCCTTCTTTTTCAAGTTTAATTACTTCGTTGAAGACCTTACCCTTTTTTTCAATGATTTTTAGATCAACTCCTAGTGAAGACGAAAAGTCTTCTAAGAATTTTTTAGCATCCGCAAACTGCTCTTCCATACTTCCGGAGGAGACAAATAATGCGGTAATTTCTGATTCAAATTTTGCAGCGATATCGCATGCTTTTTGTAGTGCTACTCGAGACGCTTCACTGTTATCAAACGCCAATAATATTTTTTTGAAAGCCGATTCCATATTATATAGATTGTAATAAGTTTGCGATAAATTTAGTAAATAAATTCATAAATGCACTATTTCAAGCTTATCCCTTTTACCATTGGTCTCATTATTTTAGTAACAAGCTGCACCGGACCTAGTTCACCTTCGTTTAAAACCCTAGAGGATTTAAAGGTTGTAAGTGCTGCACCAGACAAGGTTGTTCTTAAAGGAAACGCCATTTATCATAATCCAAACAACATTGTTGGAATGTTAACCAAAACAGAAATGAAAATTTTCATAAACGATGTAGAGGTTACAGAAATCAATCAAAATCATTCGATTGCTGTACCAAAAGCAAGTAACTTTTCTGTTCCAGTTAGCTTTCAATTCAACCCAAAAAAATTAAAGGATGAAAACAAAGGATACTTACGAAATGTGCTTAAGACGTTTTTGAGTAAAAATATGGAAGTTCACTACCTTGGTTCTGTAACTATTGAAGTGATGCGTGTGTCCTTTGATGTTGATGTTGACTACAAAGAAAAAGTAAGCTTAGGTCTTCGATATGAAGACGTTAATTAAATCGAAAGTCTAATCCCAGATCTTCTAATTTCTGTTTTGTAATTTCATCCATCTGCAATTTATAGCGTGTAGATGTGGCTTTTACCTCTTTGCCTCCCTGCTGAATTTTAAAGCATAAACCTACTTTCCCACGTTCATCTACTAAATCAAAAATGGATTCCATGAGGTCTTCATTAAGCTCTTCTGGCTTGATGTTTAGTGTTACCTTCTTCAACTGGTTTTCTACAGCATCTTGAAGGAAGGACATGTTGGTTATATTCAAATCTAGCTTTGTTGGGTCACGATAACTTACCTCTCCATTGGCAGATATAAATATTTGTGCATTCAGTTCAATCCAACCTTTATACGATGTGTATCTTTCTCCAAATAAGGCAAATTCTCTTGTGCCTGAAAAATCTTCTAATGTAAAGATACAGAATGGTTTACCATTTTTTGAAACGGCATCTCTAACGGAAGTTATTAATCCTGCTAAATGAATTTGTGCACCTTCTAGCTCTAAATTCTTTTCTTCAATTTGGGTTAACGTATGCGTGGTAAAATGATCAATCTCAAATTTGTAATTGTTCAACGGATGACCCGATATGTAAATACCAACCAATTCTTTTTCACGCTGAAGTTTTTCCATCAACGACCAAGCTTCAATCTGAGGCAATTCCGGTTCTTTG
>CBDUEX010000364.1:0-2447 GCA_965366305.1 uncultured Bacteroidia bacterium
TAGTAACAAAACCTACAGCGACCGTCAGGCAAACTTTAGCACAGACAAAGACATTCGTGGAATGCGTACCTATGATGCATTGAAAGAAGTGGATGAATGGATCGATTCTGCTTTGATACTAGGAGTAGGCAAGCTTCGACTCTTGCACGGTAAAGGAAACGGAATACTAAAAATGGAAGTACGGCGGCACCTCAAACCTAATCCTGCGATACTAAGCATTGAGTACGAGCGTGTAGATTTAGGCGGGGAAGGAATTAGCATCATTGAGCTCAAATAGCTATGCCCGTTATTTTTATTCCATACCTGGTTGGATTTTTCTTGCCCATAGTTTCGTACAATGTTTATGCCCTAAGCAAGTTTGTAAAAACGAAACTCAGTAGCAATCCGGATTATGGTTCTTATCCCAAGTATCGAACCTTGGTTTCTAAGATACACCGGTTGATGTTGGCATTAAATCCTTATTACGCAGGTTTATCGAAAGAAGGCAGAAAGAAATTTATTTCACGCTTGATCTTTTTAATCGTTCAAAAGCGGTTTGAAGGCAGAGAAGGCGAAGAAATTACCATAGAAAAGAAAATAGTGGTGTTGGGAGCATTGGTACAATTAACTTACGGACTCGATAAGTTTACGATAAAGAAATTTAGCTTTATTGCCTTGTATCCTTCTATCTTTTATTCCAAGTTGGTGAAAGGCAAGGTAAAGGGATTAACGGTGAGCAGAGGAATCATTTTGTTGAGTTGGACGCATGCTTACAAAGGCTTTCACAACGCTACGGACAATCTTAATTTGGCATTACACGAATGGTCGCATGCCTTGGTTATTGATCACAAGGATGATGATATCTATTGGCTGTACACCACCTTGAATAAGCATTTGAAGAAGATGGATACGTTTTATAAGGAAATGAAAAAGTACCAAGAAGAGCGATCGTATTTACGCGATTATGCCCTTACCAATACACAAGAATTTTTTGCAGTATGTGTGGAACATTTTTTTGAAACTCCAGCAGAATTTTACCAAAATCATAAGGATATTTTTTACGTTCTTTGCAGAATCTTAAATCAAAATCCATTAAACAGTAAAAACGACTATAAACTATCATGAAGCAATTGTTTAAATACGGCGACACCAAGGAATTCTACAAGGTAGTAGGTAAAAAAGATGCTGCCACATTTAATGGGGTAATGGTGCATCCTTATTACAGCACATACGCCGTTGCCAGAGATGCAGAGTGGACCAGTAGGTTGTTTGTGTTGGATATGAAAGAGGCGGAAGAAGAAGGAATTGGGACCTATGTAAACGTAAAACATGTATCTCCTGCAAAAATTGGTGATACGGTACGTTTTATAGCAACCATTAAGAGTGTGCGAGATAACGAAATAAATTGCACGATAACTGCAAAAGTGGGAATGCGATTAATAGCATCGATAGAAACAGGGCAGAAGATCCTGGACGAAGACGAGCTAGACGCAATAGAAAGAATAGCAAACAGTGGCTAAGAAGAAACAACGACCGAATAGCATTACTAAGAACAAGAGGGCTTATTTTGAATACGCGATTGAAGACGTATTTGAAGCTGGTATTGTGCTAACAGGTCCTGAAATAAAATCAGTTCGCGATAAGAAGGTGAGCATTTCGGAGGCGTATTGTTTTTTCAATGAGCAAGGCATTTTTATGATTAAGGGAATGCGAATAGCGGAATTTAAAAATGCTGGTTATGTTCCTCAAAACCCTGATCGGGAGAAACTCCTTTTACTCAACAAAACCGAACTCAAGAAAATACGCAACAAACTCAGAGACCAAGGAAACACGGTTATCCCTATTGAAGTATTCATCAATGAGAAAGGATTCGCTAAGTTGGAGATTGGCATTGGCCGAGGTAAAAAACTGCACGACAAGCGAGATTCTTTGAAGGATAAAGACATTCAACGAGAGATTGGGAAGTATGTGTAAATAATGGTTGCTGTTTTAACTATTTATTTAATTTCGCACTTCTAATTGCTCACGTAGTGATCCCGATAGTAATCGGGAGGTAGACACAGAGCAATTAGTATACCGCTCACGTGGTGATCCCGATAGTAATCGGGAGGTAGACACGGAGTAAATAGTATACCGCTCACGTGGTGAAATTGGTAGACACGCCAGCTTGAGGGGCTGGTGTCCGCTTTAGGACGTGCTGGTTCGAGTCCAGTCGTGAGCACTTGATGTTTTTATAACCCCTTGTAAGTGAGAAGCTTGCAAGGGGTTATTGCTTTAAGGTAAAACATAGGTAAACGGGAAATATAATTTTTCAACAAACAGTGTTAGCCCGCATCAACATGATCTTTAGAGATTTGCTAAATTTGCTTATGCCGTTCTTGACAGGTCCATGATGATTTTGATCAATGAAAGATATAATATTTAAACCTGAAGAGTTGTCCAATCCGTCTATGGTTGTTGAAAGATAT
>CBDUEX010000365.1:0-2432 GCA_965366305.1 uncultured Bacteroidia bacterium
ATCCATCTTTTGAAGAGCTTGCAAAACAAGCCAGCTTACTCCCTCAGGAAAAATTACTTGCTATCAAAAAAAACAAAAACGTTCTTAGCATAGGAATACCAAAAGAAACTACTTTTCAGGAACATCGTGTGCCGCTCTCTCCCATGGCTGTGCAGTTACTCACACAAAACGGCCATTCCGTTAAAATTGAGTCTACCTGCGGTGACAAAGCAAATTTTTCGGATATTGAATACAGTAAAATTGGCGGTGAAATTGTACATGATAAGAAAGCTATTTATGAGTGCGATATTATTTTAAAGATTGCACCACCAACCGATGATGAAATTAATCTAATGAAGCCTAATCAGGTGTTAATTAGTGCTATACAATTAATTCGTACGAAAGAAGAAACGCTTCGAAAGCTGCTTGCAAAACGCATTACGGCTATTGGATATGAATTTTTACGAAATGACGAAGGCGTGCTCCCTATTATTCGATCGATGAGCGAAATTGCCGGAAGGGCTTCTGTACTAATTGCTGCGGAATACCTGAGTAATTACAATTCAGGTAAAGGAGAGTTGTTTGGAGGCATTCCTGGAATTCAACCGACACAAATTGTGGTTATTGGTGCTGGGGCTGTTGGAGAGTATGCCGTGCGTGCTGCTCTAGGATTAGGAGCTTCAGTTAAAGTATTCGACAATTCAATTGAAAAATTAAGGCGACTAGAACATAGCATTGGTGCTCGTGTTCATTCTTCTACCATTATACCTAAGATATTATCCGGTGCTTTAGCCGATTGCGATGTGGCAATTGGAGCCTTGCGAAGTCCGTTGGGAGTTAGTCCTTGCGTAGTGAGCGAAGCAATGGTTGAAAACATGCGTGAGAAATCAATTATTGTTGATATCAGCATAGATCAAGGTGGATGCTTTGAAACATCAGAAGCTACCAATCATAAAATGCCTGTGTTTGAAAAGCATGGAGTATTGCATTATTGTGTGCCAAATATCCCTTCTCGTTTTTCAAGAACTTCGAGTTATGCTCTAAGTAATATCTTTACGCCACTACTTCAACAAATTGCAGATGATGGAGGTTTGGATGAATGCTTAAGAAATCACAATGGCTTGAGAGAAGGAACATATATCTACAAAGGAAGGCTTACGAACGAAGTGCTTTCCAATCGATTTAATCTTCCGAATCGAGAGATTGAATTTCTTTTAGCTGGATTATAAGAAGAAGAAATCTTCTTAATCTTTACAATATTCTTTAATTGCTTCGTACGATCTTGAGTAATCAAATTGTTTTGCTTTTTCAAAGTCAGAACAAGCAACCTTCATTGCAAAAACATTTTCTTGAATGATGCTGATGTTTTTCTTTTGTTTTGCATCTGCATTGATCGTATTTAAGTCGTTTAGCGTAGCAAGAGCTCTGTAATAGTACCCTTCACCATCCATTGGACTTAATTGAATTGCTAACGAAAAGTCTTTCTTAGCATCTGTATTCTCTTCTAATTGAACCAAGCAAATACCTCTATTGATTAATGCCTTGTAATATTCTGGCTTAATGTCTAGGGCTTTATCAAAATCCAATTTTGCATTTTTATACTCTTCTAACTTCACATACGAAGTACCTCTATTGTATAATGCTTTCGCATCATTCGGTTTTAATTCTAATACTTTCGTGAAATCTTCTATCGCCCCTTTGTCGTCCGCTAAGCTTGCACGTACCATTCCTCTATTTTGATAATATCTTTTATCAGAAGGTTTGTACATAATTGCATTGTCATACGCAATTAATGCTTCAGAGTTCTTTTCTAAATCTCTTAACACATTTCCTTTGTTATAATATGCATCAGACATAGCTGAATCTAAAACCGTTGCTTGATTGTAATCATCTAACGCATCAGAGTATTGTTCAATTCTGTAGTAACAAACACCTCTATTGTTAAATAACACTGCAGAAGATGCATCAACATCTATTGCACGAGTATATTCGACTGCTGCACCAGCATAGTCTCCTGACTTAAATTTAACAACTGCTTTACGGTAAAAATCAGACGCTGATTGACCGAAACTTGAAGAAACAATGGTAAAAATGGTTAATAGTAGAATAGTTCTTTTCATATTAGTAGTTCGTAAGTATGGTTCAAATATAGACTTTTTTTCCCAAAACAAGAAATATTGCGAAATAATTTTAAATATATTTTTACTCACGGTGAAGGATTTACCACCAATGATACTAAAAAATTATGAATAAACGTGGGTATGAAGTAGGTATTACTTCTTCTTAGCCTTTCCTGAGTATGGATCTACTCCTCTTTTCTTGGCCATATCTTCGAGTCTTTTTTGCAAACCAGACTTCTTAATCTTGACCTTCTTCTTTTTGCTGTCCTGAATCTGTTTGTGCAATTTATCTTCATCGATCCGAAACGCATCGAGCTCGGGGTTTACGCCGAC
>CBDUEX010000366.1:0-2428 GCA_965366305.1 uncultured Bacteroidia bacterium
TTGCCATTATTTCGACAATATCATCGGTTATTCGGTAGAAGATACTGTCAGAACCATAAGTGGATCTTCTGTATCCTTCTCGTATATAATTTACTTCAGGAAATGAATTCGGATTATTAGCTATAAGATCAAAGTGGTCAAAGAAACCATCGAAATATTTATCGGCTTGGGATTCTCCAAAATATATAGTGCCATACTGATGAATCCGAACTAGGTCTTGCTTAGCTTCTTCGCTGAGCTTGTAGCTAGGCATTATTTAGACTTAGCTTGCTTGAGTATCTCAGACTTACTGTCTGTTGTGAAGCCTGATTTTTCCGCTTTCTTGAGTTTGTCTTGTAGCCAGTCTATCTTAGCTTGCTGTTGGCGAGCTTGTCGAATCATGTCATTTACCACTTCGCTTTTACTGCTGTATTCTTTGCTTTCTACTTGATTTTTTAGCCATTCATCATTTGGGCTTGTAAGAGATATACTTTGTCTCGTCATAATGTGGTGTAAATTTACACCAAAATATTTCATTTAACAAGTTGTTGGTTTTTTCTGGATCTGGATAGTCTACATTTCGCGTTTCGACTGCTGCTCTGTGTGACCTCAATGTGACTACATCCTCCTCGGACCAAATTCGTCGTAGTTTTCTTTTATCTTCCAATATTCATGGCATTTGGCTTGAAGGTCTTTTAGAAATGCAGCATTAAGTTTTGTTGTTTCGGGAGATAATCCATACATCTCCTCGCACATGTTATACAGGCTCTCGAGTATGGGTTTAGTTACCGAACCACTTTTAAATACCACTACACAACCCAGAGGAGGTCTGCCATTTTTCACTTCACTCAGAGAAATGGCTTCTATGTCTTCGGTAAAACTATCTCGCTCGTCAGCATCTCGGTAATTATAACCTGAATGTGATTCTGTGTTTAACCTTGAATAGGTGATGGTTTGCTTTTGAACTGCTAATTTTATTAGCGTATCTCTTATTTCTCTATTGACGTATATCTCTTCCAAAATGGTTTGTTATCGCTCGAAGGTAAGATTTTATTTGGTGGTCAATTGTGCATTCTTCGATAGATTTTTCTCTTTTCAGTCGAAAAACACTCAGAATGACAATTGTAGTAGCAAAGAGATGAATATCAAATTTTTTCAAATGTCAATTCGATATAATCGGCTATTTCTTGTGGACTATTTACTCTAGCAGCTGCGGCTAGGCCATGCTTTGCTAGGATTAAAAAGTTGGCTTGTTTTTGCACGGTTTTCTCGTCACGGGTTCCGTCTAGTTGGAGCTTTTGCGTAATGAGCTCCTTTAGATTTTCCATAAACGCAGCCATTTCCTTTTTAATAAGTTGATCTTCCTTTACTGAAAATTCATTGTACGTATTGGTAACCAAACACCCTTTTGCCAAGTCACCTTTGTAGTAGGTATCTACAGAGTCATAAAAGAACTGTTTGATGTCTTCTACACCATTGTTCGCATTCTTAAATTTTTCGATGTATACGTTTACTTTGGCCTTGTAACACTCTAAGCTTTCAAGAAAGAGCCCGTGTTTGTTTCCGAAACTTGAATAGATAGAGAACTTATTGATGCCCATTTCTTTTTCCAGCATCTGCATGGATGTAGATTCATAGCCATTTTGCCAGAATACTATCATCGCTTTCTCTATTACCTCTGATTCTATATATTCTTTTTTTCGTGCCATAGGAGTGCAATACTCTGTACTGCAAAGGTTATTTATTTTGTATTCATGGTTTTAAGAAATGCAGTTATTTCAGTTGGTTCTGCTCTGTTTCTATAATCGAAATCTACAAAGGCATAGGCGATTTTACCTTCAGTGTCAATGACATAAGTAGCTGCGAGGGGTAGCTCATTGCTAGTGTCTCCATTGTGTTTATTGAGCTCAAATTTCTCGTTGTACTTCGCTGCAAGTTCCTTTGTTAGCTTGTACGATACTCCATACTTTTTAGCAATTGTATTTCCTTTATCACTAAGTACTTCAAAGGCAAGTTCATGCTTTTCTTTTGTACTGATAGAGTTGTCTGGAGTCTCAGGAGAGATAGCAATTAAATTTGCTCCTTGTGCTTTAAAATTGGGCAGTTCTTGTTGCAAGTGATGAAGAGTAAGGTTGCAATATGGGCACCATCCTCCTCTGTACCAAGTGAGTACTACGGGGCCCTTACCTAAATAGGTACTCAATGATACCGTTTCACCTAATGCATTCTTCAATGAAAAATCAGGAGCGGTATCGCCTACTTTTTTTGCTGAAAGTAAGACTCCGCTGTTTTCCACTGCATCCATTCCAGTTTTGTAGATGTTCTTGGTACTTGTATCCACTTTTGCCGATGCTTTCTCTTTTCGTTCGGCAAGTGCTTGTGTTAATGTTATAGGTTGGCTCATTTCTGTTATTTCTATGGTGTTTGTAGATGATGGTTCTTCAGCTGT
>CBDUEX010000367.1:0-2415 GCA_965366305.1 uncultured Bacteroidia bacterium
CGCAAGACAGACAAAGATCAGATGAAATACTGTCGGTTATAGGATGAGATTGGTTCAATCGATTTTAAATTTAGTTGTTGTATGATATTGAGGAAGCCCCAACACAACAATGGTAAGTCTAACCATTGCATTAACAACATACTAAATAGGGTATTCTTTACTTATAAAAGTAAGATCACTCAGATTGCTTAAAGATTTTAGCATTGAATCAATTGCTAGACTCACTGCTGCCAACTTATCTCGATCTACTTCGGCAATAATAGATCGTCAATTAAATTTTGACTTTATTTAATAATTTCCATCAAGGCATCCAACTTTGGAGTTAGAATGATTTCGATACGACGATTCTTAGCACGTGCTTCTGATGTTTTTGCATCTTCAACGGGCAAATACTTGCTTCTACCACTTGGAATAATTTTTAAAGGATCCATACCGCCATCTGTGGTCATATAACGAACAACAGATGTTGCTCTTAATACACTTAAATCCCAATTGTCTTTAATGCTAGAAGAATTCATAGGAACATCATCGGTATGACCCTCTACCATAATATCAAAATCTTCCAAGTCTTTTAAACTTTCAGCAACCTTTAACAAGGCTGTTTTTCCTTTCCAATCAATATCAGTTTTTCCGCTTTGGAATAAAAGGCTATTGTCTAGCGATACGTATACTTTCCCGTCTTTCTGAATCACTGAGATTCCACTGTTTTTGTATCCACTAAGCGACTCGGTTAGTTTGTCTTTCAAGCCTGTTAGAGCTTCTTCTTGTGCTTTTAATTTCGCCTCTAATTCGTTTACACGCTTTTCACGCTCCTTAAGCGATACTTCTAATGCATCCAGGTTTTTTCTTAAGGCATCCGATTCTGACTGTTTTGCCATTAAAGTAGTTTCTTTAGCAAATAACTCGCGTTTCTTTTCCTCCAATTGCTTGTCTAATCGCTCTAACTCATAACGTAAGTCCTTTTTAGTTACTTCATTACTGGCGAGCAGCTTCTCGTAGTTGGAGTTCAACATCTCATAAGAAGCTTTAATTTTGGTGTATTCTTTTTCTTGCTTTTCGCATTCTATTTTGCTTAAAGAATAAGCCTGTTGAAGTGATACAAGCTTTCGTTCGAGAATAGCATAGTTGCTATCACCGTACATTTTTAGTGTTGCCATTTCATCGTATTTGCTTTGCAGGTCATCGTAACTAAACTGCAGCTCTTCCAATTTACGAGCTGGAACACATGCCACAATTGAGGCTAATACAAAAACTAGGAGATATAAGAATGACTTTTCCATGATGCGATTTTACTAGGAACAATACTACGCTTACTTACCGTGTTAATCAGATTTTGATTTACACATTTCAACACACACGAAGATTACTTTCCTACAAAATTGAACGCATAGAAGCCTATGAATGTTTGGTTTGTGTACTTGCTTTTCGCAAATGATTAATAACATGAGATGCCCTGTTTTTAAGACCACTGGAGCCATTGGGGATGGTAGTTTCTACCACTGCGATTAATTCTTCAATTAACGCTGGATGTAGCAGGGCAATGCGTTCACACACTCTCATACTAAATGCACGAACTGCAATCGCCTCTTTAGGATTTAAAATAAAACCGATGCAGATATCATACAGTTTTCCTTCAATGTCTTCGGGAATCTCAGCAAATTGATACAATCTAACAATATTTCTTCTGATGGCATTGTGCCGATCGTTTCGCTGAAGTTGTGCTAGTAAATCTTGGTGATAAGACCTTATCAGTTGTGGTTGTTTCTCGCCAATGTGTCCAACTGCCCAGCTGGTAAGTTGCGTTACACGAGCATTGTTGCCTAAAAAGTATGTCATTAACTCGTCGAACAACTCTTGGCTATCACCTATAACTTCAAGTATTTCATTGATTGTTGACTTTGTTAGAGGTTGTTTTATAAGTTGAGCTAACACTGGAGTTTAAACGCTGGTAGTCATTTTATTTTCTTCATTGGCACGTTCAATGGCTAGCTCCAGTAGTTGGCTAATCAAATCGGAATATGCAATACCAGTTTCGCCCCAAAGTTTAGGGTACATGCTAATGTCGGTAAAGCCGGGTATCGTATTTACCTCGTTTACAAGTACTTCTCCTGCATCTGTAACAAATACGTCAACACGTGCCATTCCTTCACAACATAAACACTTGTATGTTTTAATAGCTACTTCCTGTACTTTTAGAATAAGTTCTGGACTTAAATCCGCTGGTATTTTAGTGATGGATCCGTTGGCGTCTACATACTTTGCTTCATAAGAATAGAATTCATGACTCTCCTTAACGGTAACCACTTCTCCAGGTAAAGATGCCTTGGGATTCGAATTGCCTAAAACAGCACATTCAATTTCCCGTCCAACCACATTTTCTTCAATGAGCACTTTGCGATCGAATTTTAAAGCAAG